>NZ_JAUOSH010000021.1:0-93238 GCF_030548765.1 Shewanella sp. 3_MG-2023
CATAATCCTTATATCAAGTATTCAGAAGCAACGACTGAGTTAGCTCATAATCCTTATATCAAGTATTCAGAAGCAACGACTGAGTTAGCTCATAATCCTTATATCAAGTATTCAGAAGCAACAACTGAGTTAGCTCACAACCCTTATATCAAGTACTCAGAAACAACGACTGAATTAGCTCATAATCCTTATATTAAGTATTCAGAAGCAACGACTGAGTTAGCTCATAACCCTTATATCAAGTACTCAGAAGCAACGACTGAACTTGCTCACAATCCTTATATCAAGTATTCAGAAGCAACGACTGAATTAGCTCACAACCCTTATATCAAATACTCAGAATCAACGACTGAGTTAGCTCATAACCCTTATATCAAGTACTCAGAAGCAACGACTGAACTTGCTCACAATCCTTATATTAAGTATTCAGAAGCAACGACTGAGTTAGCTCATAACCCTTATATCAAGTACTCAGAAGCAACGACTGAACTTGCTCACAACCCTTACATAAAGTATTCAGAATCGACAACAAAATTTGCCCATAACCCATACATTAAATACACCAATTCAAGCATCGCTTAAGGAGATAAAATTATGTTTAACTCTTTATTAAAAGCACTAGGAATTGCACAGCCGCAACGTAAGAAAGTTAAATTACCTGAAGGCCTTGAGCATCTAGAGGTCATCCCAGCTAAAGCATGGTGGAACTAAGTCTTGTAGTGATATTTTACAGGCAAAGAAAAAGGGAGCATTAGCTCCCTTTTTAATACGCGGAGTTTGCTAAAAGTATTGTTGCTGTTCATTACTAACCGCTAGTTTACGGGTTAATAAATATTTATGACTGTTGAACAATGGGTAAGCCAGAGGGCCCATCAACAAACCGGCAAATGACCATCTTTTTACTGCCATACCTTGAGCAAAAGCACAATTGCCAAGATAAATCGCCGATAAGATTGAAATAATAAACACTAGAAATACCACTGAAACCTCTACAATTCATTCAGTTAACATCATTTCTTAAGCTCGTAGCATTAAGTTTTTGTGTTCAATGCTAGCTTTGGTCGCATTATAACCAAGCCAAATACTCAAAGCTATGGGGATTTTTAATTGAGCCACAGTCAAAACATTCCGCAGTGTACATAAAACAGGCAAATCTCTGCCACTTTAGAATAAAAAAGCGGCATCATGTTGCCGCTTTGTTAAATGTGTAATCCTTAAAGTCTTAGTTTAGACTAATAAAAACTCGCTCCCTCATCAGCCATTTTGACTAATCTTTCACAAGGGGCAAATCTTTCGCCATGTAATTGCTGATACTGACGTAATTTTGACACTAGATTATTGATCCCCATGGTATCCATATAACGGAAAGGACCGCCTAAGAATGGCGGAAAACCAATTCCAAAAATAGCACCGATATCACCGTCTCTTGCATTGGCAATAATGCCTTCATCTAAACAACGAACAGCTTCGTTTAGCATCTGCACAACACAACGCATAGCAATATCGCTTTCACTACCACTTAACTGATTATTAATGCCTAGTACTTGATATACACTTTCATCCACTAGCTTAGCTTTGTTT
The DNA here is from genome assembly GCF_030548765.1 of Shewanella sp. 3_MG-2023. Taxonomy (NCBI): domain Bacteria; kingdom Pseudomonadati; phylum Pseudomonadota; class Gammaproteobacteria; order Alteromonadales; family Shewanellaceae; genus Shewanella; species Shewanella sp. 3_MG-2023. The sequence continues at coordinate 1,582 of NZ_JAUOSH010000021.1, forward strand.
TTCTTGTTGCCGTATTGGTAAAAACCTTTGCCGTTTTTACGGCCTTTACGGTCATCTGCAAGTAACTTATCAAATGCATTTGGAGCTTCAAAGCGCTCACCCAGTTCTTTAGTTAAGATCGGCGCGATCTTAGCACCAACATCAATACCTACCTCGTCTAGCAAAGTAATAGGTCCTACAGGGAAACCAAACTTAACTAACGCTTTATCTAAAAATTCAATTTTTTGCCCTTCAAGAAGCACTTGCGCAGCTTCATTCATGTATAAGGCTAAAATACGATTTACATAAAAACCGGCTCCGTCTTGAACAACAATCGGTGTCTTACCTTGCTTACGAGCAAAGGCCACTGTCGTAGCAATGGTTTCTGGGGAGGTTTTCTTGTGCGCAATCACTTCCACTAACGGCATTTTCTCAACTGGCGAGAAATAATGCAGACCAATCACATTTTCAGGTCGACTGGCCGCTTCGGCTATTTGGCTGATTGGTAATGAAGATGTGTTAGATGCAAAGATAGTATTTTCATGACATTCACGTTCTACATCTTTCACCATTTGATGTTTTAATGCTAAATCTTCAAATACTGCTTCTACTACGATATCAGCATCTTTTACGCCGCTATATTCAGTGGTTGTCGTCATTAACGCCATTAGATTATCTCTAACTGCCGGAGTCATATGACGACGCTTAACGCCTTTGGCTAACAACTTATAAGCATAAGCCAACGCATTACTTAAGCCGGTTTCATTGATATCTTTAACACGAGCAGGAATTTTAGCTTTGGTTGTCGTCACAGAGGCTATTCCGCCACCCATTAAGCCACCACCAATAACCAGTGCCTTGTTCACTTTGCGAGGTTTGCCCCCTTCTGCACCGGTTTCTTTTTTCATTTCTGTGGTTGCAAGGAATATACTACGAAGCGCTTCTGACTCTGGTGACATAATAAGTTCAGCAAAATGACTTGCTTCAACTTCTAAGCCTTTGATCATGCCTTTATTCATACCCTGCTTAACACAATCAATGATTTTAGCAGGAGCAGGATAATTACCCTGGGTTTTCTTCATCACTTGTTTAGCGGCTTGATCAAAAATAATGTCACGAGTCGTACTGGTTGATTCAAGCAACTTGTTTAAAGCAGACTTTTTAACCACTTTAGCAGCAGACTTGCCTTTTTTTGCCATGGCAACTGCAGTCTCAAGCAAAATAGACTCTGGAACAACGTCATCAACCAAGGCTATTTTCAGTGCTTGTTTCGGACGCAGCTGCTTACCTGTTAGCATCATATCGAGCGCTGTAGTAATACCGACTTTTCTTGGTAAACGTTGGGTTCCCCCGCCACCTGGTAATAACCCAAGTTGAACTTCAGGCACACCCATAATAGTTTTCTTACTGTCGCTGCACACACGCAAATGACACGCTAGCGCTAGCTCTAATCCACCACCTAAGCAGGCACCGTTAATAGCAGCAACAACCGGTATAGTGAGGTTTTCTAATTCATTAAATACCACATGCCCTTGTTGTGATAGTTCTTTGGCAGCAGCAACACTGGTACAGGCATCTAACATGGTGATGTCAGCGCCAGCAACAAAAGAGTCAGATTTTCCTGAAATAATCACTAAACCTTTAATGCTAGCGTCAGTTTTTATCTCGGTAAGAATGTCACTAATTTCTGGGCCAAATTCTGCTTTTAAGGTGTTCATGGTTTCACCAGGAACATCCATAGTCAAAACCGCAATACCGTCTTCACGGCGTTGTAAATTAAATGTCTTTTCCATCAGAATTACTCCACTTCTACTATCATTGCAGCGCCAAGACCACCTGCTGCGCAGGCTGTGGCTAAACCGGTTCCACCACCACGGCGTTTAAGTTCACGACATACTTGAGTGATCAAACGCGTACCCGTAGCCGCAAATGGATGCCCATAAGCTAATGAACCACCTAGTACGTTAAATTTACTCATATCGATTTCACCAATCGCACGATTTTGGCCTAACTTTTCTGCAGCAAACTTTTTAGAGCCAAACATTTGCATGTTGGCTAAGGTTTGCGCTGCAAATGCTTCATGCATTTCAATTAAGGTTAAATCTTCTAACTGCATACCAGCACGCTTTAGTGCTAGCGGCGTAGCATAAGATGGCCCCATTAACATATCTTGCCAAACATCAATGGCAGTAAAGGCATAGCTCTTAATGTAACCAATAGGCTGATAACCTAATGCTTTGGCACGGCCTTCACTCATTAAGATAATTGCTGATGCGCCATCAGTTAGCGGCGTACTGTTGGCTGCGGTAACTGAACCATGTTTGCGATCAAAAGCTGGACGTAATTTCGCGTAAGACTCTAAAACTGAGTTTTCACGAATGTTGTTATCACGATCAATAAACTGCTTATAAGGAGGCACATGAGCCGTCATCACTTCATCGCGTAAATTACCTGAGTTCCAAGTTTCTGTTGCCAGAGTATGTGAGCGATGAGCCAGTGCATCTTGATCGGCGCGGCTAATTGAATAGGTCTTAGCCATTTGCTCAGCCGTTTGCCCCATTGACAAACCGGTAGAATATTCTGCAACCGCTGGCGGTACCGGCATTAAGTCTTTTAAACCCAAACGACGTGCAATGGCGAATTTTTGTTTAAAGGTACGGGCCTTATTTAAGTCCACAAGCGCATGAGCCAGCTTTTTTGACACGCCAATCGGTAAAACAGAAGATGAATCTGCGCCGCCAGCAATACCAATTTCAACATTACCAGTCATGATTGACTCAGCCACATTCACTGCCGATTGAAAACTTGTCGCACAAGCACGAGTGACACTGTAAGCATCCGTTGATACATCCATGCCAGTGCCTAATACGATTTCACGAGCAATATTTGGCGCAGCAGGCATTTGCACAACTTGACCATAAACTAATTGCTCAATGGTTTTTGGGTCTAACTCTGAGCGAGAAAGCAATTCATTAACCACCATTTTGCCCATATCTAAAGCTGAAACGCCATGAAATGCGGTGGCTTGTTTGGCAAAAGGCGTTCGTAAACCCGCTACAATTGCAATGCGCTCGCCGCGGGCATTGGTTACTTGTTGTCTATCACTCATTGTTCACCCTCTTTTAATTGTTTAGCCTTTATAGGCTTTTCAGTGAAAATCCATTTTGTCAGCGTTATCTGGTCTGACCATAAAAGTGTGATCTGATTCTAACTTTTAATTAGCAAGTTTAAAACACCCGTATGAAAATAACCTGATAATTTCCAACAAAATTAACAACCCGATTGTGATTTATATATTAAATACAGAAGGTTAAACTTTAGAGCATTAGCTTTATTAATATATTTAAGTATCGATTAAAGCTAGCTAACGCACCTTTAGTTGCAGCTAATGAACACCACGAATAAATAAAAATGAAATTCTGTTAATGCTACTAGCCAAAGGCCAATAAAATTCATTAACATAGAGTGAATTAGATAACGTTTTTTAGACAACAAATTTGAGTATCATCATGCCTTTGAGTCGATTTCATTCTTTACGCGCTTATTTAGATAATGTCATTTTGGGACAACCGGTTTTAACTGAAAATATGCTCATCGCACTTATTGCCGATGGTCATTTACTGGTTGAAGGCCCTCCAGGTTTAGCCAAAACCCGTGCAGTAAAAGCATTATGTGATGGCGTTGAAGGCGACTTTCATCGCATCCAGTTCACGCCTGATTTATTACCAGCGGACTTAACCGGCACCGATATCTATCGCGCTCAAACGGGTACCTTTGAATTTGAAGCGGGGCCGATTTTCCATAACTTAATCCTTGCCGATGAAATTAACCGCGCTCCAGCGAAGGTACAATCCGCATTACTTGAAGCCATGGCTGAAGGACAAGTGACCGTAGGTAAACACAGTTACCCGCTGCCAAAACTCTTTTTAGTGATGGCAACCCAAAACCCACTTGAAAACGAAGGGACTTACCCGCTACCTGAAGCGCAATTAGATCGCTTCTTAATGCACTTAAATTTAGATTACCCAAGTGCCGATACCGAGCGTCAGATTTTGCGTCAGTCTCGTAACGAAGCACTGACTCATCAGTTACCGACCATCGAGCCTGTGGTACAAGCAGATGTATTTTCTGCCCGTGAACAAGCGATGGAACTGTACTTAGCTGAGCCCCTTGAAAGCTATATCGTAGAAATTATTATGGCCACTCGTCAGCCAGAGCGTTATAGCCCAGAACTAGCCAAGTGGCTTGAATACGGCGTGAGTCCCCGCGCTTCAATTTCATTAGAGCGCTGCGCGCGAGCCAGAGCCTGGTTACATCAACGCGATTTTGTCTCACCTGAAGATATTCAAGCTGTGGCGCCTAATGTTTTACGCCACCGTCTACTGTTGAGTTATCAGGCACAGGCAGAAGGGATTAGTGCAGATCACGTCATAAATCATATTTTAAGCCAAGTGGCTGTACCTTAATGTTGAGTTATAGCCACTATGTCAGTAACCGCTATGTCAATTGAAAAAGAGTTGCCGCTATTTAGTAATGGCGTCAACCTTAATGAGCAAGAGCTAATAAGTTGCCAGAGTATTGCCCGTGCGATGCCTGAGAAACGTAGCCGCGCAAAAGCCAGCCTTGCAGGCCATAGAAGCAGCCTCATAAAAGGGCGTGGAATGGAATTTGCCGAAGTGCGACATTATCAAAATGGTGATGATGTGCGCACCATAGACTGGCGCGTTACGGCCAGAACTGGCAAGGCCCACACCAAATTATTTATTGAAGAACGTGAACGCCCTATTATCTTGCTGGTCGATCTAAGTCATAGCTTATTTTTTGGCTCGAGTTTGCTTTTACAGTCTCTGCAAGCCGCCCATGTCGCAGCAACACTTGGCTGGAACGCCATTAACCACGGTGACCGTTTGGGGGCATTGATTGCCAGTGAAACCGAACATGTGGAGTTAAAACCCCGCAGTCGCCGACAAGGTATTTTGCAGCTCACATCAGCATTAATCAAAGTGCATCAAAACCAGTTAAATCACTTTGATGAATTACCCCAAGATCCCCAGCATATTTTACGGGCTTGCCAGCGATTGCAACGCATCGCAAAACCCGGCTCACTGGTATGGATAATTACTGATGGCCAGCACTTTAGCCAAGAATGTTTAGCGGCACTCACCGAGCTTAAACGCCATTGTGATGTGGGTGCCTTTATTATTACAGACCCATTACGACAAGGCACATTAGCGTTACCAAAGCGATTTTCACTGCCTGTACGTGATGGTAAGCAACAACTTACCTTAACTCGCCATAGCTACGATGTGTGGTTAAATGAACAGTTAGCTCGTCAACAACAGTTTATTGAATTAATGAAAATGCTCAAAGTTCAAACCCGCTTTATCGATGCAGGTAAGAGTCTTAGCGATCAATTGGAACTATTACGTTAGATGAATGCTCCTCAAATCAATCCCGCATTAATGCAAATGGAAGATATCGTGCTGCCGCAGCCAATATCACAATTTCCCATTGCCCCCGGTTATTGGCTAGTGGCGATTATCATTATCGCGGCTGGTGTCATCACTTTCATCAAGCTGCGAAAACGTGCCAAATATCACGCCCCGAGAAAGGCCGCATTAGCGCAACTACAGCAACTTGATATAAATGACAGTCAATATCCAAGCCAGATTAATAGCTTACTAAAACGAACTGCCTTGAGTTATTTACCCAGACAGGATTTTGCACAACTTGATGGCGACCAATGGTTCAAATGGCTTGAGCTAAGGTTACCGCAAGCAGAGCAAGGCCAAATTGGCTTGTTATTAGCCAAGCGTTATCAAGCTTGTGGCTTAAATGCAGCTGAAAAGCAGCAGTTATTTAAGTTAGCCAAGTCTTGGTTAACTAAAAAAGCTCGCTTTGCGCCCCTTAATGCCATCAAAAGCATCGCTAACAGCGCAAATACTCAAGCAAATAGTCCACAGGAGGCATCATGTTCTCAATAGCATGGCCGTGGTTATTGCTTTTATTGCCATTACCTTGGCTGTTAAAACCAAAGCGCGTTTCAAAAAATAATGGCGGTCACCTGCAACTTCCTGGCATCGCTAATGCTGATCAGGTCATATCAAGCCATGCTGACAAACCATCCCGTAAATTGTATTGGTTAATGTGGGCATGTTTATTGTGCGCACTTGTCAGGCCCCAATGGTTAGGCGAGCCTATAGAGCTGCCATCTGAAGGGCGCGACTTAATGCTGGCAGTAGATTTATCCGGCAGTATGCAAATTGAAGACATGGTTGTTGAAGGCAAAACGGTTGATAGATTGACCCTTATTAAACATGTGATTGGCGACTTTATCGAACGCCGTAATGGCGATCGCCTTGGGTTAATTTTATTTGCCGATCACGCCTATTTACAAGCGCCACTGACCCAAGATAGACGCTCGGTGGCAAAGTTTCTCGCCGATAGTCAAATTGGCCTAGTGGGCAAACAAACCGCCATTGGTGAATCAATTGCATTGGCGGTGAGACGCTTTGATAACGTTAACGACAGTAACCGAGTGCTCATTTTACTCACCGATGGTTCAAATAACGCAGGTAACATAGAACCTGAAGTGGCAGCTCGCATCGCTGCAGAGCGCAATGTCACTATTTATACCGTCGGTGTTGGCGCTGAAATACTGGAAAGACGCAGTATTTTCGGTACTGAAAAAGTAAACCCGTCAGCAGATCTTGATGAAGCGCAATTACAACAGCTTGCAGAAATGACCAATGGTCATTACTTTAGAGCCCGTAATAGCGAAGAGCTAGAAGAAATTTATCAAAAAATTGATGAATTAGAGCCTGTCAGTCGCGACCAATTAACCTACCGCCCCCAAAGCGAGTTATTTTACTGGCCATTGTTGTTAGCGTTATTAATCAGTTTAAGTATTAGTCTACGTAGTCAAATGAATTTACCTAAAAATCTGACTTCAGCCTTTTACAAGGAGGATAAATAATGAGTTTGCATTTTATCCGCCTTGAATGGCTATTGGCCTTAATTCCATTAACCATTATTGGACTATTTTTGTGGCGCCAGAGTAAAAATAACTCTGCATGGCAACACTATATTGCCCCTCACCTTGCTAGCACCCTGATCAGTGAGTCTGCACACATCAAAAAACAACCCAAATGGTTATTAATGCTGTGTTGGTTTATTGCGGTTGTGGCCATATCGGGCCCTGCCGTGAATAAACAAAGCCTACCTGTGTTCGCTAGCGAGCAAGGGCGTGTACTGGTAATGGATATGTCTTTATCCATGTATGCAACCGATCAAAAACCTAATCGACTATCCCAGGCCAAATATCGAGCCACCGATTTTTTAACCAATTTAAAAGAAGGTGAAACTGGGTTAATCGCTTTTGCGGGAGATGCATTTACTATTAGTCCGTTAACCCGTGATAGCTCTACCCTATTAAATCTGCTCCCAACCTTAAGCCCGGACATTATGCCCGTTAGAGGCTCAGATTTAGCCGCCGCCCTTACCCTTGCCCAACAGTTATTAGGTCAAGGCGGGCATATCAGCGGTGATATTATTGTGATGACCGATGGTGTTAATGCAGCCCAATATGCGCAGGCAGCAAAAGCGCTGGATGGCAGTCGATATCGAGTATCGGTGATGGCATTTGGTAGCCAACAAGGCGCAGCAATACAGCTGCCAGATGGTCAGCTCATGCGCGATAATGCCGGTGAGATCGTGGTTGATAAAACTGACTTTTCATTGCTTGATAAATTGGTTACTCCCACTGGCGGTTTAATGTTACCAGCACGGGCAGACGGCGCAGCACTGGGCCAACTCGAAGCATGGCTTGCTAATGATGGTAATGCAAAAGCCACCGAACTTGAAGGTGAAGCTTGGCAAGATTTAGGCCCTTATATTGCCCTCCTGTTGATTATTCCAGTACTGCTGAGTTTTAGATTTACAGTACTGCCTATGGTGAGTGTCCTCACGCTAGGCTTATTGATGCAGCCAACTCCTGCTTCAGCTAATAGCTGGGATGATTTATGGCAAACCGCCGATCAACAAGCCTCAGAGCAATTTAATCAGGCTCAATCAGCAGAAGACTATTCTAAAGCTGCCGAGCAATTTGACCAGCCTCAATGGCAAGCTAGCGCCCAATATAAGGCTGGTGACTATGAAAATGCCTTAAGCGGTTTTGAGCAAGATGACTCTGCCAATGGTTTATATAATCAAGCCAATAGTTTACTGCAGCTCAATAAAATTGATGAGGCGATAAAGCGTTATAAGCAAGCATTAACTCAACAAGCAGATTTTCCTCAGGCAGAGAAAAACCTCGCTTTGGCTGAGCAAATGAAGCAGCAACAAGAGCAACAGTCGGAGCAGGATCAGCAAAGTGATGACAACCAATCATCTGACCAGAAGTCAAATGAAGAGCAGTCATCAAATGATCAATCTCAAGGAGATCAATCACAGCAAGATCAATCTCAAAGTGATGAGTCTAGCTCTGAGCAATCTCAACAGCAGCAGTCTCAAAATGACCCGTCACAAGAAGAGCAATCTGCGAATGATTCTCAGCAGGATCAGCAATCTAGTGACTCTCAACAAGATGACAGCCCCAATGAGGCTGACGAAAGTTCATCAGCTTCATCTCAACAAAATGAGCAACAAGCCGATAATAATGAAGCTGAAATGCAAGCTAACAGTCAAGATAACCAAGCTCAAGCTGAGCCTGAAACTGCTGAGCAACAAGACAAGACTCAACAACAAGCTCAAGCTGCTGAAACATCAGAACAACAGCCAGAATCTGAGTCTGGCACACCAGTGGCCTCATCGGCTTTATCTGAAGAGCCGCTGCCAGCAGATTTAGAAAGAGCACTTCGCGCAGTCAGTGAAGATCCACAAGTATTAATTAGAAACAAAATGCTATTGGAATATCAAAAGCGTCGTCAAAACGGCCAACTTCCTAAGGATAAACAACAGTGGTAAACAGAATCATTTTAGCCCTAGTCGCTATTCTTTTTACAGGGCAAGCACTCGCGGTCACTAACATTCAAGCAACGGTGGACCGTAACCCCGTCATGCAAGGTGAGTATTTTGTATTAAACGTCACCGCAGATGATGATGTTAATGCAGGCTCATTAGACACCTCAATATTGCTAAAAGACTTTGTTGTCGGCCGCACTAGCGTAGGACGAAGCACGCAAATCGTTAACTTCAACTCCAGTAAAGAAACCCGCTGGCAAGTATTATTATCGGCTAAAAATAGCGGCACTGTGACTATTCCTGCCTTTACTATGGAAGGTATTCAATCTAATCCCATCGAGTTAACGGTTTTAGATGCTGGCTCCCAGCCTCAGCAAATGCGCAATTTGTTTGTGGAAGGCGAAGTTAGCACTCAAGAAGCTTATGTGGGCCAATTAATTACCTATAAAGTTAAGCTATTTTTAGCTGCTGAATTACAGCGTGGTGTCATTAGCGCCCCAGAAATATCAGGTGCTGAGATCAAGCAGCTTGGCGAAGATCAAGACAGTGTTGAAGTGGTTAATGGCCGCCGTTTTCGCGTAATTGAGCGAACCTATGCCATGATTGCCGATACTCCAGGTAAACTCGCCATTAAAGGTGCGAGTTTTTCAGGTGATATTTTAGTTGAAGCACCACGACGTGGCGGCATGTTTGGCTTTAATGAAAGCCGTCCGATGCAAGCTGCTGCTGAAGATACTGAAATCATAATTAAACCCATACCTGACAGCTATCAAGGTGATTGGCTCGTCAGTGATTTATTAATCGCTAAAGAAGTGTGGCCTGAAGACAGCAGTGAATTTGAAGTGGGTAGCCCAATCACCCGCACCATTAATATCATCGCATCTAATGCTGACAGTAATAGCCTGCCTGACATTGAATTAGCTATGCCAAGTGCGCTGAAATCATATCCAGAAAAACCAGTTAGACAAACTGTACTTAGAGAAAACCATGTAGTGGCTCAGTACAGCCTTACCACTGCTATCGTGCCAACCAAAGCTGGAACATTTACCCTTCCTGAAATTACAATTCCGTGGTGGAACTCGCAGCTACGTCAGCAGCAATTTACCACCATTCCAGCAAGAACAGTGACCATTGCGGCTAATCCAGAACAAGCACCAACGCCAATTACACCTGAGGTTACACAGCCCAGCAATAATCCTGGTTTTTGGCCTTGGTTAACACTGCTATTTGCCGCATTATGGCTTATCACGGTCGCATTATGGTTAAACGCCCGTAAGCAAAAGTCGCTAACAGTTACCTCTGAAAATGTTGATGTTCAGTCCTCCTCTGCTCGAGTGAGCATCAAAGACATCAGCCTCGCCTGTGATAAAAATGATGTATCTCAAGTCATTACATTACTGCAGCAGCATTTTTCTACATTACTAAACAAACCAATGAACTTGGCTGATATTAGCCAGTTATCAACTGCGCTAGCTCAAGCAACTCATCAATTACAGCAGGCTAAATACAGCCAATCTTCAACATTTGTTGATAAAGCGGCTTTATTAAAAGCCATTGAGAGTTACAGTCATAATTCTGCAGTAAACTCCCCATCTGCACTGAGTTCGTTAAACCCTTAACGAATAAACTGATTGAATAGCAAGCATAATTATACTTGCTATTCATCAGTAACCTTTTAAGCTATCGAACATAATATTTTTAACAAAAAGATAAAAATGTTTGATAGCTTGCGAAATAAAAAGTCCGAACCCACGGTCATATCTGACATGTTAACTAAACAGCGACGATACGACAGCCTCGTCCGGGCACTTCACGCAGATATCTTCCGATATGCCTATTGGCTTATCGGCGATAAACATGTTGCTGAAGACGTCACTCAAGAAACCTTTTTACGTGCATGGCGTGCGCTTGACTCTTTAAAAGATGACAAAGCCGCTAAAGCATGGCTGATCACTATCTTACGCCGAGAGAATGCCCGTCGATTTGAACGTAAGCAGTTTGACTACAGTGATGTAGAGCAAGATTTGCTTGAAGACCAAAAGTCTTCCACTACAGAAGAGCAAACAGAGCAATATTGGCTACGTAAACAGATCGGCTTATTAGAGATTGAATATCGAGAGCCATTACTGCTGCAACTCATTGGCGGTTTTAGTGGTGAAGAAATTGCAGAGTTGCTTGAACTTAATAGAAACACCGTCATGACGCGATTATTTCGTGCCCGTAATCAATTAAAAGACGCTTTAGAGTCTCCTGAAGTTAGAGGTCAATCAAATGGATGATCTACAATTTCGTCGCCATGCCTATGACGACCCCAACAGCCAAGATGAAGATTTCTTGGCACAAATTGCTGCGTCTGAGTCTGATGCAAAGTTAGTCAGTGAATTAAAAACATTAGACAGTAAGCTTACCCATGCGCTTAATATTGATGTGCCTAATGATTTAGCAGATAAATTATTATTACGTCAGCAACTGAATAAACATCAGGAGCAAAAAAAGCATACTCGTTATTTAATGGCTATGGCTGCCTCCGTGGCATTAGTCATCGGTTTAAGTTTTAGCATGTTAAAATTTGCCCCCGTTGACTTAGCTGAGCATGCGCTCGCTCATGTATACCATGAACCCAAATCAATGCTGGTTGATCAAAATGTTGGCTTTGAAGATGTTAATTTTAAACTGGCTGGTATTGGCGGTTTAGAAAACGCCAAATTCATTCAACAGCCCGGAAAAGTGTTTTATACCTCCTATTGTGACTTTCAAGGAGTTAAAAGCTTGCACTTAGTGATGGAAGGTAAAGACGGTAAAGTCACCCTCTTTATTGTCCCGGCTGAAAATAGAATGGTTACCGAAGAAGCTTTTGCAGATCAACACTATCAGGGCTTGGGCTTTCAAACAGCTGGGGCATTCATGATGTTAGTTGCAGAGCAAGATACTGATTTACAGTTTGTTAAATCTGAAATAGAGCAAACCTTTATCTAGTTATAGTCACAACCTGTAACCATCTCCTATCAATTAGATAATAAGCAGTCAATGTAAACTTATTGAGTGCTTGTTATCACATCAAATTTACTTCCCAAATTGTGCACTGGCTCATACATCTGCTAGCATATGCGCCACAATAATAAAAATACGGAAGTATCATGACCATAGAAACCCCCATTCTAATCACTTTTATCGGCTACCTCGCGTTAATGATGGGGATTGGCTACTGGGCTTATCGTAAAACAGATACCGTTGACGACTATATTCTGGGTGGTCGAAAAATGGGCCCTGCTGTCACCGCCTTAAGTGTTGGTGCATCAGATATGTCAGGTTGGTTATTACTTGGCTTACCTGGTGCAGTGTATTTAGGCGGCTTAGGTGAAGCTTGGATTGGTTTTGGACTGATATTTGGTGCCTGGCTCAACTGGCTTTTTGTCGCCAAACGTTTACGTATTTACACTGAACTGGCTGACAACTCGCTGACATTACCTGACTTTTTTGAAAATCGCTTTCATGATAACCAAGGCGTATTAAAAATGGTTGCTGCGGTCACCATCTTAGTCTTTTTCACCTTTTATACCTCATCAGGTATGGTTGGCGGCGCAATATTATTTGAAAAAGTATTTGGCCTTGATTACACCTTAGCACTCATTATAGGTTCAGTAATCATCGTTTCTTACACTTTTGTAGGCGGTTTCTTTGCCGTCAGTTGGACTGACTTTTTCCAAGGCTGTTTAATGTTAGTGGCCTTACTTATTGTACCTGTTGCCATCTTCAGCCAACCTGAGACTCAAGAAAACCTGCAGCAACTTGACCCTGCCATGCTGTCGTTTGTCAGTGAAAACACCACAGTCATCGGCTTAGTGTCATTACTGGCTTGGGGCTTAGGTTATTTTGGCCAGCCACATATTCTATCTCGCTTTATGGCCATTGGCAGCGCTAAAGACATTAAGTTATCTCGTCGCATTGCTATGAGCTGGATGGGTATTTCTCTGATTGGTGCATTGGCAACGGGTATCGCTGGTACCTTGTATTTTGCCGACACTCCCCTAGATAACCCAGAAACTGTATTTATTCACCTTGCCCATGCTGCGTTTAATCCATGGGTTGGCGGCTTGTTAATTGCAGCAATTTTATCCGCGATCATGAGCACCATTGATTCACAGCTTTTGGTTTGTTCAAGCGTAATAACTGAAGACTTTTATCGCAAATGGATTAAACCCGATGCGAGTAATAAAGAGTTAATGCTCGTGGGCCGTTTGGGGGTTATCGCCATTGCTATTGTGGCCGCAGTCATTGCACTTAATCCTGAAAGCAGTGTCCTAGGGTTAGTGAGCTACGCATGGGCAGGCTTTGGCGCAGCATTTGGCCCTGTGGTATTACTATCACTATTTTGGCAGCAATATAGTCGTAACGGCGCTGTAGCAACAATTGTTGTCGGTGCGGTGACCGTGGTGGTCTGGAAACAACTCTCTGGTGGTATTTTTGACTTGTACGAAATAGTCCCTGGATTTTTGCTCGCCTCATTGGCAGGTATCTTAGTCAGTAAGCTATTTCCTGCAAGCACAGAGACGGTGGCCTCATTCAAGGTCTTTCGCCAGTCACTTTAGTGCTTTACAAGGTTAACCCTTAGTAAACACCTGCCGACTTTTTCGTTAACAACAATTAGTCGGCTGGCTCATTTCTAGAGTAAAGATTCTAAACTCAGCGTACAGGTGTTAGCTAAAAAGCAGCCCTAGTCACAATTCTTAATTACAGCAACCTAACAAAGTTATCATTACAAAATCAAACTCAAACCACTGAAATTACAGCGTTAACTCCCACAAAGGTTTGTAAGACCTTCTCACAATTATATTTAATAGCTCAAATTATTAACAAAAATGCAACACCAAAAGTCACTGGTCGGAGTTGTATAGCTTACTTGTGTTACCTAAGATGCGCTCAAATATAAGTGGCAGTGATATGAACACATGCAGTATTCATGCATATGCGACAATAAAGATGAGCAATAATTATGACTAAATTCAACAAGACACTACTGGCAGCAGCTGTAGCTTTAGCAAGTACTCAAACATTCGCAGCGGGTTTTCAACTCAACAGCCAGTCTGCAACCGGTTTAGGCCGCGCAATGGCGGGGGATGCCATCATCGCAGATAACGCTTCAGTATTGGCTCGCAACCCAGCGGCAATGGCATTATTTGATGAAAAAGCGCTTTCTATTGGTGCTACCTATGCCGACGTAAACGTTGAAGTCACAGACGCGCAATTCTTAGGTCAAGACTTAGGCTCAATTGATAACGCTGCTGAAGGGAAATTCATTCCTAACGCTTACTATATCAACCCTGTAAATGAGCAGTTCGCCTTTGGTTTTGCCGCTTTCAGTAACTTCGGTACTGGCGCAGATTTAACACCTCTAACAGAGGTTGAAGGTACCATTAGCCCAGTTGATTTATTAGGAAACACTGAAGTAGCTACCATCAACCTAAATGCGAGCATGTCTTATCGTATTAATGATGCATTAAGTTTAGGTTTAGGTATCGATCTTATTCAAGGCTCAGGTAAGCTATCACGTGGGTCGTTAGTTGAAGTTGAAGCAGACGGCTGGGCTGTGGGTGGTATCGTTGGTTTAGCATACGAAATCAACGAAAATCATCGTTTAGGTTTAAGCTACCGTATAAGCCCTGAAATGCAAGCAAGCGGCGACATTATGTATGTGGGTACCGAATTCGAAGATATTAATATCCCATTAGCAGATATCGCACAACTTGCAGGTTACCATCAGCTAACTGAAAAATTTGCAATTCACTATACCGCGCAGTGGTCTCAGTGGAGCTCGTTTGACAGTATTACTCTTGAAAACCCTAGTTCACCAGAGCAAATCCTTAAAGATTATCATTGGAAAGATTCTTGGTTCCTAAGTTTTGGTGCAACTTACGATATCGATGATAGCTGGACAGTACGTGCTGGTATTGCAAGTGATAAAGGAGTCGTTGATGAACAATCATCACTATCAATTCCTGATTCTGACCGTATTTGGTATTCAGCGGGCTTTAGCTATAACTTCAGCGAAAAATCAAGCATCGACTTCGGTTACACACTGGTCGTTGGCGAAAAGGTTCATGTTGAAGAAACAAATGCGATTTTATTACCGATAGATGCATACACTGAATCTGGTGCGAATTACTTCTCAATCCAGTATAACTACACTTTTTAAGCTAATATTTAACTAAAAATATAGTTAACTTAATTAGTTAAATCGTTATAGCAAAGCTTAAAATGCCTAAGTAAAACGATTATTAATTTAAAACCATCGATGATCCATCGGTGGTTTTTTTATATCTGCTATACTTTCATTAGATTTTTCTCATAAATGAATTGCGCTTAACATTAAAGTCCATTAGAATTTTCTCATAAACAAATTTTTGAGGTGGTACATGGCAACCTTTCACAAACGCTTATCTTTATTTAGTGCAGTAATACCTACTTTGCTGGCTATTGTTAGCTATAGCGCTATAGCTGATACAGACAAACTAAAAACCGATAAAGCTTTTGATACCCTAACAGTCACTGAAACAGAGTCTGTTTCATCAATAATCATTGATGGACAAGTGGAAGCGATTAAAGCCGCTACCGTGTCAGCACAAACCTCAGGGCGCATTATTCAGGTCAATTATGATGTCAATGATGTGGTCACCGCGGGCGCGTCTTTACTTGAAATTACCAGTGATGAGCAGACCGCAGAATTTAATGCGGCAGAGGCTCAGCTTGCCAGTTCAGAAGCCATGAACTTTGAAGCACAAGCGACACTGACTCGTTATGCGGCGCTGTTTCCTCAAGGGGCCATATCTCAAGGGCAAATGGATGAAGCAACCGCCAATGCCAAATCCAGTAGACAAGCGGTATCCGCGGCAAAAGCTCAGCTTAATAAAGCAAAACAAAGTTTAAATTACACTGTGGTTTCTGCGCCATTTGAAGGCCGAGTGACTGAACGCTTTATTGAACTCGGTGAAACCATTTCATATGGTCAGCCATTATTTTCCGGTTTTGATACCCGAGAGTTACGTGCCACTTTTAATGTTCCCTCGCGTTACTTAGCCAACCTGCAAGCGGCTAAGCAGCTTGAATTAACCTTAACCAATGGTGAAAAAGTTATCAGCAACGATATCAATGTTTACCAATTTGCCGATGCCAACAGTCATCAGCATCAAGTAAGAATTAACTTTAGTCATCCTCAAGCACTCACCGGCCAATGGGTTAAAATCGCGGTACCCGTTAAAACCAGCAACGTGGTCATTATTCCCTTAAGTGCTCTTTATCAGGTCAATGATCTGGATGGCGTGTACCGAAAAGTGGGTCAGCACACCTTGTTAACACAAATTCGCCTCGGAAAAGTTGACAAGCAACAGCAAACCGTTGAAGTGTTATCAGGTCTTGATAAAGGTGATGAAATTATCCATAACGCCAGTCGCTACGTGTTACTGCGCGCAGCTAACCAAAGTAAGGAGTAGTTCATGGCTAATTCAGAACCTCGTTTAGGTATTTCTGGCACCATTGCTAAGAACTTTCAAACCAGTGCTATCACCCCTTTACTGGCTATTTTGGCATTACTACTCGGCTTATTTGCGGTACTCATAACCCCTAAAGAAGAAGAGCCGCAAATTGATGTCACCTTTGCTGATGTGTTTATCCCCTATCCAGGTGCAACTCCTACGCAAGTCGCTAATCAGGTTACCTTACCTGCCGAAAAAATTATTTCAGAAATTAAAGGTGTTGATACCCTTTATTCATTCTCACAGCCTGACGGCGCCTTAATCATTGCCATCTTCAAAGTGGGCATTGCTCGAGAACAAGCTGTTGTCGATTTATACAATAAAATTTATTCTAATCTTGATAAATTCAATCAAGCCGCAGGCATTGGTGAGCCGCTGATAAAACCTCGCGGTATTGATGACGTACCTATTTTTGGTCTCACCTTATGGTCAGATGATCCCACCATGAACCCTGAGCAACTCACTAAAGTCGCTACGGTACTAGAAACTGAACTAAAACGTATCCCAGGCACCCGTGAGATATATTCTCAAGGTAGGCATGAGCTTATTGCCAATGTTCGCTTAGATCCTAGTAAGCTAAACAGTTTTGGGATCACGATTGAACAAATTGAGCAAGTGCTAAACAGTAATAATTCCGTCTCAACAACAGGTTCATTAACCCAAAATAATCAAGAGATTAAGGTTCAAACTGGACAGTTTTTAGACTCAGTTGACGATCTTAAAAACCTGGTTATCAAAGTAATACCCGCTAATAACTCAATCACTGAGCCTGCCAGCGCCAAGGTGGTTTATTTAGCCGATGTTGCTGATATCACCTTGAAAAGCGATATTCAAAAGCAGCAGGTCTGGCATGCTAATCAGCAAGGTCAATTCCCTGCTGTAACCATTGCTATTGGTAAGCAAGCCGGTGAAAACGCGGTAGATATTGCCAATTTAATTACAGATAAAGTTGCCAAACTCGATAACTTACTTATTCCTGATAACGTCAATGTCGCTGTTTCCCGTAACTATGGCGCTACCGCGGGCGAAAAAGCCAGCACACTGATATTTAAATTAATTTTTGCTACCGCTGCAGTGGTGATATTGGTGCTATTAACTATGGGCGCCCGCGAATCAGCCATTGTTGGCGTCGCTATTATTATTACCTTAGCACTGACATTATTTGCCTCATGGGCATGGGGCTTTACCCTTAACCGTATTTCACTTTTTGCACTGATATTTTCAATTGGGATCTTAGTGGATGACGCCATTGTTGTGGTAGAAAACATTCACCGTCATATGGCGATGAGTAATAAACCGCTCACAGAATTAATCCCACAGGCTGTGGATGAAGTGGGCGGGCCGACAATTTTGGCCACCTTTACCGTTATTGCGGCATTACTGCCAATGGCGTTTGTTTCTGGCTTAATGGGGCCTTACATGAGCCCTATTCCCATCAATGCCAGTATGGGCATGCTTATCTCGCTATTGATTGCTTTTGTGATGACCCCATGGCTGAGTAATAAATGGCTTAATGCCAAAGCTCACCGAGGTAACACCAGCAGTGACCTAAATGAGCAACCCCATACAGAAACAGCCTCAACTAAATTACTGAGCTTTTTCACTTTCATCATGAAACCATTTCTTGATGGTGAACACGCCAGTAAGGCGCGTAAAGCTATGGCGTTAGGCATTGTGCTACTAATCGCACTCGCGGTGTCATTACCCTTCATGCAAGCCGTTGTGCTTAAAATGCTGCCTTTTGATAATAAATCGGAGTTTCAGGTGATTGTTGATCTACCTGAAGGCACGCCGTTTGAGCAAAATCAAAAACTGCTACAAGAGCTTGGACTTTATCTGACGACTGTTGAAGAAGTTGAACACTTGCAGTTGTACGCAGGCACCCACTCGCCAATGAATTTTAACGGCCTAGTGAGACATTACTTTTTACGTGAAAGCCAAGAAGTGGCTGATATTCAAGTCAATCTGGTTGAAAAGTCAGAACGTGATAGAAACAGTCATGATATTGCTATGTCAGTGAGAGAGCCTTTACAAGCCATTGGTGTCGCTTACAATGCCAATATCAAAATTGTTGAAGTGCCTCCAGGGCCACCAGTATGGTCACCGATTGTGGCTGAAGTTTACGCACCAACCACAGCGCTGCGCGAACAAGCGGCTAACGATTTAATGAGCCGTTTTCAGCAAACTGAGCATGTTGTAGATGTGGATATTTATTTACCCGCACAGCAAAGCAAATGGCAAGTGAGTATTGATCGTAATCGCGCTGCAATTGCTGGGGTGGCTTACTCAAGTATTGTTAATACTATTCAAGCGGCAATTGATGGCAAAGATGCCAGTTACCTTTATCAAAGCAACTTGCACCTGCCAACACCAATCAGGCTGCAGCTTGATGAAGCCGCCAAGGTGGATATGCATCAGGTGATGTTATTAAAAATCCCTTCAGCCTCAGGAGCAATGGTCACCCTTGCTGATGTGGCTTCAATTAAACAAACCAGCATTGATACCACTATTATCCATAAAAATATGGTGCCCATGATCATGGTCATTGCCGATATGGCAGGCCCGACAGGCAGCCCTTTGTATGGCATGTTTGATATGGTAGGCCAAATAAACCATGAGCAAGAAAGTGGTGAAGCAGCATACCCAATGAGCCAATACTTTGCCAATCAGCCCGACGGCTTAGATGAAGTTGCCGTACTATGGGATGGCGAGTGGAAAATAACTTATGAAACCTTCCGCGATATGGGTATTGCTTATGCGGTGGGTATGATTGCGATTTACTTATTAGTAGTCGCACAATTTAAATCTTATACCGTGCCACTGATTATTATGGCGCCCATTCCATTAACCATTATTGGGGTCATGCCAGGGCACGCAATACTCGGGGCGCAATTCACCGCCCCATCAATGATAGGCATGATCGCGCTGGCCGGTATCATAGTGCGAAACTCAATTTTGCTGGTTGATTTTATCCATCAACAGGCAACCGAAGGTGTACCGTTTGAACAAGCCGTGATCAACGCCGCCGCAGTGCGCGCCAAACCAATTATGTTAACGGCCTTTGCCGCCATGATTGGCGCACTATTTATCATTGATGACCCGATTTTTAGTGGGCTAGCAATCAGCCTTATTTTCGGGATATTTATTTCAACCATTTTAACCTTGGTCGTTATCCCAGTACTGTATTACGCAGTAATGAAAAACCGCCAAGGGATCCACAACTAATCTAACGTTTAAGGAGTTACTTATGTCTATTGAAAGATCAATTATGGCTTTTGCCGGCTTTATGGTGCTGTTATCTTTAGTGCTTACCGCTACCGTCAGTCACCATTTTATTTGGCTGACAGCATTTGTTGGTGCTAATCTATTTCAAAGTGCTTTTACTGGTTTTTGTCCCGCCGCTATGGTGATGAAAAAACTCGGTCTAAAAACCGAAGCAGAAAAAGCAACCCAATAGCATTGCAAAAATATATCAATAAGGAGCCACAGTGCAGCCATTAGATTGTAATAAATTTACTATTCAAGCTGTTAAAGCCCTCACCCTACTTGCCATGTGCTTAATGGTATTAACAGTGAGTAAAATAAGCCTTGCCCAAGATATGAATCCCGTTATTGCGTGGGAGAAAATTAACAAGGGTGCGATGATATTGGATGTAAGAACCGCTGAAGAGTTTGCCGCAGGTCACCTTGAGGGCGCGATTAATATTCCCTTTAATATCGCCCTTAAAGAGCTAAATAAACAAAATATTGCCAAAGATACAGCCATCGTATTGTATTGCCGCAGCGGCCGCAGAAGCGGTATTGCCAACGATGAGTTAGCCGCTGCAGGCTACACTCAAACTTATAACGGTGGCGGCATTGCTACTTTATCAGCAAATAAGCAATAACCCGCTTTATTAACGCTTACAGCTAAATGAGCCCCTTATTGGATATAAAAAAGGTCTGCCAGATAACTCTGACAGACCTTTTTGTTACTTCATTAAAAGTCTAAAAAACCACGGTTTTGTTACCATAGACTACTACTTGTTCATCAAGGACAAGCTGCAGGGCTTTACTCAGCACGCTTTTTTCAACATCGCGGCCATTATGAGCGAGTTCTTCTGCGCTGAAACTATGATCAACATTAATCACATCTTGTTTGATAATAGGCCCTTCATCTAAGCAATTATTGACAAAGTGGGCTGTCGCACCAATGATTTTTACCCCACGCTCCCACGCTTGACGATAAGGTGAGGCGCCAATAAATGCCGGTAAAAATGAGTGATGAATATTGATAATGGTATTGGGAAACTCAGCGACAAACTCAGGAGTTAAAATTCGCATATATTTTGCCAATACAATGTAATCAGCATTATAGGGTTTTATAACCTCAAGCATCGCTTGCTCGTGCTGGGCTCGGTCTAAACCTTCATGACTAACATGATGAAATGGAATATCAAACTTTTCAGTTAAGCCTTGCAACACATCGTAATTACCTACCACTGCGGCGATTTCAACATCTAAGCCGCCATAATAGGACTTCATTAAAATATCACCTAAACAATGGGCTTCTTTGGTGACCAAAATGACAATACGTTTTCGGCCTGCATCCACCAACTTCATGTGATTTTGTAGAGGCAACACCTCAGTTAAGTCTGCCAATAACTGCTGATCGTTAATTTGCCCTTCAAGCACAGTACGCATAAAAAAGCGTCCTTGTTCATGGTCAACAAATTCGGTGTTTTTAATAATATTTAGCTTATGGGCAAAACACACCCCGGTAATTTTAGCGATAAGGCCTTTTGCATCTTCACAATCAGTGATCAAAATTTTTCGCTCTAGGCTTGCTGTATTGTTAACTGGGTTACTTTTAGACTTCATAAACTATTGGCTCACAAGAATTAAATCGATGACGTTTACATTCAAATAAAATGCAGCTGGCTAAAAACTATATTTTACTTTTAACATAGCTTTTATGGGAGATGTAATTAAATAACCAGATATATCAATAATTGATTTTTTTATAGCAACCTAATTATTAAATAGTTAAAAGAGTTGCTATATTTATGAGGTTTTAATAATCATTTACGGGTGTCTAGGTACTTTTGCAGTAGTTTGCGCAAACTTTCCGCCTTAGTCCCAAATACAACCTGTACTCCATGCCCCACTTTGATCACCCCTTTCGCGCCTAAGCGCATCAACCTGGGTTTATCGACAAGTTTTGGATTCACGACTGTAATGCGTAAGCGGGTTAAACAAGCATTTAATTCAACAATATTGTCTGCCCCGCCAAGAGCACTAATCATGCTGCGTAGGCTTTCTTTATTGCCGTGACCATCAGCTTCTAACCGCCCAGGGGTTTTTAAGTTAAATGCTACAATACTCACCCTAAATAAAAGATAATAAACAAACCCCGTTAATGGCCCTAAAAACCAAATCCATTGAGTATTACTTGATTGAGCAAACAACAAACTGAAATCAATCAGTCCGTGGGAAAACACCACACTGTGTTTTACTTCAAGCAAAACACAAACGCTATAGGCCACACCAGTCAGAATGGCGTGAATTAAAAACAATATCGGCGCCACAAACATAAAGGCAAATTCAATGGGTTCGGTGATCCCAGTTAACCAACTTGCGGTTGCCGCTGACAGCATAATCCCGGCAACGCGATTACGTTCAGATTTATCCGCGCTACGCCAAATAGCCAACGCTGCAGCAGGGAGTCCCCACATTTTTATGAGGTAACCCCCAGCAAAATTACCCGCAGCAGGATCACCAGCAAGATAGCGAGCTATTTCACCTCTCACCAATTTACCGTCATCAATATATTGTCCCACTTCCAAGTAAAATGGCGCGTTCCAAATGTGGTGTAGGCCCAATGGAATAAGTAATCGTTCAATGGCGCCATAAACACCAAAGGCGACAGCAGGCTCTTGATATACAGCCCATAAGGATAAAGAATCGATTTCATAGGCCAGTGTGGGCCAAATAAAAGCTAAGATGAACGCCATCAGCATGGAAAATGGAATAATGATTAACGCAGCGCTTCGATGGCCTTCAAAAAATGAGAACACTGCTGGCAGTTTTACATTTTCACTCAATCGCACCACCAAACAAGTCAGCGCGCCAATCAGCACACCACCAGCAATTCCGGTATCCATTGTCTCCATCCCCCAAATGGGCCTCGAGGGTAAGTGATAAAGGGTTGTCATTGCTCCAAGGCTTGAAATATAAACGCCAAAGCCAAAAACTGCGACAAAGGCGGCAATACCTTGGTCTTGACAAAAGCCAATGGCAATAGCTATCGCAAATAATAGCGGCATCATGGTAAAAATTAGATTACCCACATTCGAAAGCACGATGGCGAGTTCGGTAGATATAAAAGGAAGGGGATTGGCAGAAAGCCCGAGCATGACACCTGCAGCGGGTAAAATGGCGATGGGAATTAACAGCGCCTGACTAAGACGCTGAGCAAATTTAAACCACCGCTGGCTTAATAACCTTAACTGTCTTGCGACTGGGTTACTGCGGTTTGCCAAGTTGTTATCCATTGTGTGGCTTCTGTTTCTGGTTCCATGGTTTCACAGGCATCGATTTCAAGGCGCGGCGTAATACTGGTTGCACCGAGTTCAGTAAGCAGTTCATCAAATTGTTTTCCTCCGCCGCAGAATGTTTCATAGCTTGAGTCACCTAAGGCAATAACGCTGTAGTTAAGCTTAGGCAAATAAGGCGCTATTGAGCGCAACTCATTAAACCATGGCGCAATATCTTCAGGTAAGTCACCGTGACCAGTGGTAGAGGTCACTATGATCAGTAATTCATCTTCAGCTGGAACATAGCCTAATAGCTCAGTTGGCTGAAACAATTGGGTATTAAAATCCAATTGTGCGATCTTATCGGTTAATGTTTCAGCAACAAATTGTGCACTTCCATACACTGTTCCGAACACTATATTAACTTTATCCATGATATACTTTTCCCCAAGCTCACTGACTGCATTGATTATTACAGCTTAAATGCTGACTAATTTGAGTTAATAGCTTCACCATACTGCATTCCAGCGCTGGGCTGCAAGTATGAAATACAAACAAAAGTAACAACTTATCTAAACGTTAAGGTTATTGTTATGCGCCAAGCCAACCGGCATAGATTGTTCAAACTCCAGCATAAGGCCGCCCATATTAGGCGAAACTTTTACTTTAGATGTGAACAACAAGATACTAGCGAGCCACTTGCAAAAATTGATGAGTTCGAGAAGTTGAAGGCATTATTGTTAAAACACAATAAAACCCCTTTAAAACAAAGTACTTAATAAGCGCACTTACCAAGTACTTGGATTTATCTTTAAGATTCTTACGTAACTTATTATTACGTGATAGTTTTTACGTAAGAATTTTTTATAGCCTACTAAGCAATATCCATAGGTGCTGAGCAATCAAGCGCATCATCCCAGCCAAACTGCTCAAATATCCTCAGCCATTCTTGCTCCAATTCTGTTTCTATATGCATTTTCTCTAAGGTCACAGGATGAGTAAAACGAATTGACTTAGCGATAAGCCATAAACGATTTATCTCAAAGTGCGATCTAAAAAACTTATTCTGCTTACCATCACCATGGGTGGTATCACCAATAATAGGATGACGTAAATGCGCCATATGTCGTCTCAGTTGATGTTTACGGCCCGTTTGCGGTGTAAGGTTAATTAAGCAAAAGCGGCTACTGGGATAACGCCCAGAACTGTATGGGATCTCTGCATTCATTAACGGCTTATAATCAGTTACCGCTTCTTGTGCGGGCTTATCTTTATTGGCCTTTTTGTCGGCAACATCATCTAGTTCTACTTTTAAAGCGTAATCTAAACGATCTGACTCATGCATATTGCCTCGAACCAAAGCGATATATTCTTTCGTCACTTGATGATGTTCAAACTGCTCACAAAGCGCTCTGGCGACTTCACTGCTTTTGGCAAAAACTAACACTCCAGATGTGGGTCTATCTAATCTGTGCACCGGAAACACATGGCAGCCCACTAGGTCTCGAGTCAGTTGCATCGCAAAAAAGCGCTCCTTTCTTGCAAGGTAACTGCGGTGCACCAACAAACCAGCCGGCTTATGAATAACCACCAGATGCTCATCTTCAAAAAGAATTTCTAACTCAGGCGGCGTTTCATCTTCAAGCCCCTCCGCTGCTAGCGTTTCAGCTTGAAGGCTCGCTGCATCTTCTTGGTCATCGAAATATTCATCATCTATCATGTTATTGCTCACTTAAAAAGGTGTCTAACTCAGCCAATAAACGTATCAAAGGATTAAGATCATCACGCTGACTCCACACATGTGCCGCCATAGGGGCTAAGGCTATTTGAGTAGGTAAAGCCTGCTTCATACAAATAAGCTGTTGCATCTTAGGGATAAAAATAAACTGCAACCATTGCTCAAACCCCATGGTATCGCAGGCAAAAGGAGAACTGCTCGCAAGCGCTTGAGCAGAAGGTTTAGTCGATGACCAAAGGTTTGCATCTTTAAGGTTTTGTTCTATCTGAATTAAGTATTGCTCTGTTTTAATATACGGCATAACTGTGATTTATCGCTCACACAAGTTTGAAATAACACGATTGTTTGTGCGACTAATTATATCATCAGGAGGCAGTTAACCCTATAATACGCACAAGTTAATCGCTATATAAAAACACCATGACACAACTCGAAACCCTAAGTGAATTTTTAGACACCGCTAATACTCAATTTCAGGTTTATGATTTAGGCCGCAGAGTCGAAAACATCGATATGATGTTGTTTAATCAAATTGAAGCATTAAAAAACCCTTACCCTTTTCCAACTCAAGGTCATGCACAATTTGCCATCGTGTTTTGGCGCGAAGCACAGCCACCTTTTATTTGGTTTTTAAAGCTGCCACTGGATGAGCAAGGCTTGTTGTCTCCAGCGCAGCGCAGTCAATTCATCAAAATGATCCTCGAAGCTCTAGGGCAAGATCCAACCAAAGCATTAAGTGATGAAGAACAAGAGCGCTATGCTAATCACCCTTTTAGCTTCAAGCCTAGCCAGGAAAAGCTAGCGCTATTTAATGCCTTAGTAAAACGTCAATTAAGCCAGCAACCATCAGCGCAATATCAATTTGCCGCTAGCTACTTTGCTGCGCTGATAGCAAGTCCAAAGAAAGTGGATGACTCGTGGCAGCAATTAGGGCTTCAAGGCATTGCCGACATCTGTGTGCGCCTAGATCAACATAACCACGCTGCAGAAATTAATGCCGCTTTTGAATTTGCCCCAGTTGAAGTTCAAGCAGCTATTTGCCAATGCTTAGAACATGTGACCATTGATGCAGTGCTTGCACAAACCTTGTTTGATAAGTTATCTCAAGCGCCGGTTGAGCATAAGCATATCTATCTTAGAGCCCTTGCTTCACAAGCTGAGTTAACTCAAAAAGCCATTAAGCAATTGGTTAATTACCAACAACTTGATGAAAACTTATTGATCACCATTGCTGCCAGAAACTGGATTGCATTAAAAGATGACCAAACTCGCAAACTTTATCTAGAAGTCTTAGCAAATCAGCCACAAATCTTCTTTAACCAAGTATTTGCTGATATCGTGTCTATACCGAGTTTACGCCAGCCGCTGTTGCTTGAACTAAGAAATACCGAACGAAGTGAGAAACTATCAGCGGCTATTGGCGGTTTATTTAAGGCACTAAGCCAATGATGTCAGATTTTATTTTAATCGTAGCAGTCGTGGTTGTGGGCGCATTCTTTTGGCAATTACGACAAATGGCAGAAATTAGCCGTAAGTATGCTGAAAGCGCCTGCGGCAAGCAAAAAGTACAACTCCTTGCTATCGCAATGGAGTCAGCAAGACCTAGCCTGGGTGGTACTACTGGCCTTTGTTGGCGTGCTAAATTTTTGTTTGAATTTAGCACCGATGGCATGAACCAATATCGCGCGCATATCCAAATGCATGGTAAAAAAATAGAAAAAATAAATTGGCCTATTTTCCCAGAGCCAGAATGGATGGATGCGCCGATGGCAAAAGGTAAGTTTGGTGGTTGTGGCGGCGCATCTAGCTGCAACTCCGGAAAGTGTAAGTAATTTATTGGCTTAACGACTCAATAGGTAAGCCATACTGCATAAACCATTTTTTACTGGAAAATCGTTATTTATTAAACGCTAGCCAAAAGAAAGACCGCGACAAATCATTGCCGCGGTCTCTTGTGCTTTTGTTAAGCCATCCAGCTATTGTTGTGCTCCCTGCACCATCCATGCGTCTAACTTGCTCCGAGCGCTATCCTTATTCAATCCTTGATATTCCTTGTACACTTAAGTACTTTCCATCTTACTCGATTATCCATTGACCGAGCCTGCTCAAATCCTTAAGCGTGTCCTTAATTCATCCTTGGGGTTCTTCCATGACATCCTTTAATCAAGTTATTGCATCCAATGCAATCACCATAAATCCCTTATGGCGTAAATCCCTTAATTGATGTCCTTCAATCTAATAAAGTCGCTTATATCCATAAACTGCAGTGATGGGGTATTAGTTAACTCCTTGTCACTAACCTTTTAATCATGCCACTGTCCATAGCGTACATTTTACCTTGATTTGAAAGTCACTGTAGAGCAGAAAACACTTTACTTATAATCCTATTGATACAACTTAAGCACTTCCTGTGCATATTTGCTTTCTTGGTATCTATTATAGTTCATATGGTTCAACAGGTAAGTCATAAGTATTCACATTACAGCGTAATTACAAAGTAGTAACACCACTAAACCAGCAGGCGTCAAATTAAAATCAATAAAAACAACAACTTTAAAATAAACCTAATTTAAGGCGCGTTTCAAATGCGATAAGGCTTACACCCCTTGTGAGATATATCGCACAAACACTCTGGCTATTAGGGAAATTAACCACTGCAAAAAAATTCACATATTTAACATTTGTATTTCTGAAATGTAAAAAGCGCAATCCTAATAAATTAAGATTGCGCCTATTTTACGCTCTGTTAGCTTATCCGGCTAAATTGTGCTTCCCTGCTCCATCCATGCGATTATTTGCTCCCTGCTCCCTTTATTCCCTGTTACTCAATTTCCTTGTATTCTTGCCAGTTGCTGAATACTTGAGCTTTCAATCCATTGAACAGTCTATCCCTTTGACTGACAGTTTTACTCCTAGATTACCATCCTGGTATGCTGCATCCTGCAATCCGTCATCATCCTGAGAGGGTTCATCCTAGTTTCAGTTATCCATAACTGAGCTTATGCCCTTTCCTTGAGCGTGTCCTGACTTCGTCCTGAATTCATATTTTGAGATAGCTAATAAGAGGTTTTCTCATATAAATATCTCAATGAATAACCAGCCCCCTTCCTTTAATTTTCATCTCATCCTGAGACATTAACGACCAAAGGTTGTTGGCTTTACAATATGACTATTCATTATAAGTGCAATATTAAACAAAACACCCTGTTCTATTTATGTTGCGACCTTGTGTAATATTTTAGCTAAATTCATTGACGAGAAAACACCCCATTTACTCACAAACCAATAAATTCTCGTCACCAAAACAGACCTGAAAACTTAAGGCTATGTTTTAATTGGTAAAAAACAAATTCAGCTAGAGAATGCATACAGACTAAAGTTAGATAACTTACAGGGTATGTGAGATAAGTCTTACACGCCAAAGTGAAACTTGCCTGTTTATGACTTTGAGAGGAATAGCTTTTTTAACATTTGCGCAAACATTACCCAGTCAGCGAGCAAACTGTATAGCGGGTATTCAAAAGTAGCAGGTTTGTTTTTTTCAAATACAAAGTGACCAATCCATGCAAATCCATAACCGATGACAGGGATAAATAATAGTTGCCACCATTGCTGGCTAACTAGAGTCACCAACAGCAATAACACTATCAGTCCAGAGCCGAGGTAATGTAAGCGCCGACATGTGGCATTTTGATGTTGTGATAAATAAAAAGGATAAAACGACTTAAAGTCTTGATACTGTTTATCAGCCATTTATTGCTCCGATTTACTTTGATAAATTAATATCTCACCATCAACAGAGCCAATGGTTTGATCAGACAAATGGCCAAAACCTTCACCAATAAAAAGCGCTGCATGTTTATCGTTGTTAACAAATACTCCGATCCCATCGAGCTCTAACTGCTCATCGCACCAACTTAACACCGCTTGAATTAATTTTGCCCCATTACCTTTTCTTTGCTCATTAGGGCTCAAAGCGATAAATTGTAAAATACCGTATTGTTTACTCGGTAAACTTTCTAAGATGGTATGCTCTTTTTTAATAAATGCTTGGGTTGAACTCCAACCAGTGCCGAGTACCATTTTTAAACGCCAGTGCCAGTAACGACTTTCACCAAGAGGCACTTGATGGGTGATCACACAGGCGACACCGATGAGACGTTTGCCTTCAAACCAACCAATTAATGGTTGCTCTTGCTGCCATAACTCTGTGAGCTCTTCTCTGATTGCAGCCCGCAGTTTTTGTTCGTAATTGGCTTTATTAGCAGTGGCTAAAGCTTCAATAAAAAATGGATCATCATGATAGGCATTATAAATAATCGATGCTGCAACTCTTAGATCTTCCGCAGTCAAATAAACCGCTCTAGGTTGATCGTTAGTTTGTTCATCCAAAGACGGCGCAGCTTGAGTTTTCGGGGGCAAAGTGTTGTTTTCCATGATGTCACTCTTAACTAATCCAGTTGATAGTCTCAACTTAACAACTTTGAAACATATTGCAATTTAAATAGGGTCACCTAATCTTAGTAAAGTAATATCATTCATACATGGTGAAAGCTCATGGATACGACAACGACAACATTTGAACACTTATTTCAGCAATTAGGATTAAGTTCATCTAAGGAAGATATTAACCAGTTTATCGAACAACATAAACTGGCTAAAAATAGCACCATTGCACAGGCTGGATTTTGGTCAGAATCGCAAAGACACTTTATTGAAGAGGCCTTACATCAAGACGGCCAGTGGTCTGAATTAATAGACCAACTGGACGTTTTATTAAGAAATTAAATGTTTTGGTAAGCAGTTTCACCCCAACCCACTAATTTGTTGTCACTTATTACAACTGGGGTACATTCACTTTTTGTGGTTTTGCCGTCACCTTTACTCCATTGAGTACGGTAGAAAAACACCTGAACCTCTTTCTTTGGACTTTCAGCGTCAGCTTGGGTCACATAAGCCTCACTGAAATCAGCCGTTCCCATCAAAATGGTGACTTGATCTTTTGCCATTCCGATTGAAAGTTTCGCTAAGTTATTACGATTAGTTTGTTGTTGTTTTTGCCAATATGAATCACTACGCTTACCTTCGTGATCGCCCACATTCAATACGCAACCAGTTAGTGAAGTCGCTGCTATAGCCATAATTAATGCTGCACCCAATTTTGCTTTCATAATACGTCCCTTTCAAATGGTTCTAATGTAATTTCTACTGAAACTGTTTTTCAGAGTAAGTTATACTGTTCTCAATACTGATTAAGCTAAAAGTGTGCCAAAAATTAAAGCCTTGATTTTATTCACCATTTAAAACCATGTCTCACTTTTTGAGTAATTTCACTACCGATATTTAAGGATTTTCACTAATTATGAGTCCAATTGAACAAGTCCTTGCGGCGGCAAAATCCATTGCTGTAGCAGGTCATACGCCAACATTAGCGTTAATAAAAGGTAAATTAGGTACGCGGATAGCCATGCCAACCCTTATTCAGGGTTTGCAGCAATTTAAAGCCATCCCCAAAGAGCAATGGCAAGACTTACCCGATTTAGCAGCCATGATACAGCCAGCTAATACTGAAACGGCTCAAGACCCATTAACGGCGCTAGAACAAAAATGGCAGGCTAAATTTGACGCTGTCGAAAGTGAATTTGCCCTAAAGATAGCAGCACTTGAAAAACGAATTGTACAATTAGAAAGTTAAGCACCACATCCTCAATACATTTAACCAGCTAAAAACGGAAAACCATGTTTGTCACTGAACTCAGATTTGAATGTTTCGCCGATACCACTATCACTGCGGCAGAAAAAGCCATTAATAACTTTCTAGAAGCACTCAGAGCCAATGGCCAAGTATTAGGACGAGAATTTGCTGTCGCACTTAATGAAGGTGAGTTTAAAGTCAGGCTATTAATACCTGAAAAAAACAGTTTATCAGCCCGTAACAACAGCCCATGGGTCAAGCAAGCATTAACTATGCTAACTGAAGCAAAGTTATTGGCGCCACGTGAAAAGTTTATCGGCCAAGATATCAATTCAGAGCAAAGTAATATCGACACTCCCAGCTGGCAGGTGCTTTACACCAGCTATGTACATATGTGCTCACCATTAAGAAGTGGCGACAACCTTCTCCCTATTCCGCTATATCAAATTCCAGCAAGCTTTAATGGCGACCATAAGCGAGTTATTCGCTGGCAAACAGAGTGGCAAGCTTGTGATGAACTGCAAATGGCGGCGGCAACCAAAGCTGAATTTGCAGCATTAGAAGAACTGACCAGTCATAAAAGTGATTTATTTAGACGAGGCTGGGATATCCGCGGCAGAATTGAATTTATTACCAAAATTCCGACTTACTATTATCTTTATCGCGTTGGTGGTGAAAGTTTACAGTCTGAAAAAGAACGAGCCTGTCCACGCTGTGGATCGAAACAGTGGTTATTGGATGAGCCATTATTGGATATGTTTCACTTCAGATGTGAGCCATGCAGAATTGTGTCGAATATCTCATGGGATCATCAGTAATAATTTCAAACGTTATTGTTCTGAAGTATCTAACATCGATCAGAACAGCTGCATCATTAACCTTCTTTTCAACAAAAAGCCTGACTTAATTAATCTATAAGTCAGGCTTTTTGGTTTATCGCAAATTAATAACGTTGATCTATGACTTTCGTCTCAATAAGTCATTCCACATCATTTTCATTCGCTGCCAAATCCCCGGATGTGGCACATGGCCATGATCTTCTTCTACAGGTTCAATTGCTGGTGTGACTCTTGGCGTTAGGCTATCGATAAACCCAGCTAGGCTATCAGCAAGCTTTTCATGGGGCTTATTGCCTGGCACTTCAATCCACACACTGCCATCTTCATTATCAACCGTTAGCATGTTATCGCCATCACCCAATACACCGATAAACCAGGTTGGTGCTTGTTTGAGTTTTTTCTTCATCATCAAGTGGCCAATGATATTTTGCTGCAAAGATTCAAAGTCTTGCTGATTCCAAACTTGCAGTAATTCGCCTTCGCCCCAGTTTGAATCAAAATACAGTGATGCTGAAAAGAAGTGGCCGTAAAAATCATTGATATCATCATGCAGCTTAAGCTCTAAAGCATGTTCGACATTACTAAAGTCTGCGGTGCTTTTACGCTTAACAGTCTGCCAAAATACCGCTTCATCAGATTCAAGATCATACTGGCCCTCAATACAACTAGACCCTTGACCCATTGGGTAAAATCGCGGTAATTCCCCTAAGGTATCTTGGTAAGCTTGAATATAACGGTTAGAAAATTGATCCAATGATGTTGAACAAGACACTTAAGATGCTCCAATATTGTTTGTGACCAAATAGATTGGTGTATTTGTCACGTACAGTGATTACCTAATTATATAAATTGGTATTATAATAAAGGCCTATTTTGACACGGAAACACACTAGATGACACACAATCACGATCCCTATAGTGATGCTGAAGCACTTAAAGGTTTAACTTTAGGTCAAGCGACGCAATATCAAGCTGAATATGATGCATCATTGCTGCAAGGGGTTCCTCGTAAGCTAAATAGAGATGCCATTGCATTAACGGCTGAGTTACCTTTTCAAGGTGCTGATATTTGGACTGGCTATGAACTATCTTGGCTTAATGCCAAAGGCAAGCCTATGGTAGCCATCATTGAAGTTTACCTTGCCATCGAAAGTGATAACTTAATTGAATCAAAGTCATTTAAGCTTTATTTAAATAGCTTTAATCAAACCCGCTTTGACAGTGTTGAACTAGTACAACAAACTTTACAACAAGATCTTAGCCGCTGTGCCAATGGCGAGGTCACGGTAAAAATCATCGAGCCAAAACATTTTAATACCCAGCGCATTGTCGAATTACCGGGTAACTGTATTGATGAACTTGATATTGAAGTTGATGATTATCAATTTAAACCTGAGTACCTTGAAGACAGCACTGAAGAGAAACATGTTGCTGAGACACTTACATCCAACTTGCTAAAGTCGAATTGTTTAATTACCTCTCAGCCTGATTGGGGTAGCGTGATGATCCGCTACCAAGGTCCTAAAATCGATCGAGAGAAGTTACTGCGTTATTTGATTTCATTCCGTCAACACAATGAATTTCACGAGCAATGTGTTGAGCGTATTTTTACTGACTTAAAACGTTATTGCCAATGTTCTAAATTAACGGTTTATGCCCGTTATACTCGCCGTGGAGGTTTAGATATTAATCCATTTAGAAGTGATTTTGAGCAGCCGCCTGAGACACATCGTTTAGCGAGACAGTAATTTCAAAAATGATATTACAACTTAAAAGGCACTTTTTAGTGCCTTTTTTGATCTGCAGGTAAACCGACTTAGCTAACGATCAATTTAGGCATGCCTTTAAGGCAACTTAATGAGAATCAATAATAAGCTCAGCCCAATCTATTACTTCAGCGTTATATTCAGGCTCGTTCGCAACACATCCACTATAAAAGCTAATGGCAAACCGATAGCTCTCATTAAGCTTACCTAAACTACAATGCCATTGGTTTTCAATCTCAAAGCGCTCTTTGTCATCATTTATCAGCCGCAAAGAGACATTGAATTGTAAAGGTATGACAGCGCCTTTATTCAGCTTAAGCTCGCTTTTTTCAGCCGATTGAAAATCAAATGCGAATGATTTAAGCGATAAAGCTAAGCCTAAGCCTTTGGCCTTAATGTAAGACTCTTTTAAGGTCCATAAATCAAAGAAACGTTCCCTATGCTCCACTGCTGGTAAAGCTAATAAAGCTGCCGCTTCAGGTTCAGAAAAGTAATGATTTAATATCGAATGAATATTGGTGCTATCACGGCGCCGCTCAATATCCGCCCCCAGCTCAAACGCTTGCATTGGGGCATTAGTTTGATAAATAGCCACCAATAACCAGTCACCACTGTGACTGATGTTGAAACCTAAACCCGTTTGCTGAAATTGCAGATCAGTTAAACGCGGTTTGCCTTTTTCGCCATATTCAAATACCCATTCATTGGGCTTTATATCGGCAAAACGCGACAACAAAGCCCGCAAGTAACCTCTAACCATTAAGCCTTTTTCACGGGCTGATTGTTGAATATAGCGATTCACTTTTTGGGTTTCATCTGCAGGCAACCAAGATGACACCAATGAGGTGGTTTCTTGATCCAATACTGCCGTGGTAAGCGGACAGAAAAATAGATTTATCTTGGTGTCAGAATTCAAAATCAACTCAATAGTAAAACAAAAAGCCATTGTCGCTTGTTTCTAACTGAATTTATAGTCTGTGTAATACGCCAAATAAATAAAAACGGCTGGAACATTACAGCCCCTGCCGTTTTAATCCTATTAGCTTGCGATTAAGACCCATTTATTGCCGTTGGCAACGATTAACTACTCATGGTGAACCCTTGGCGATTAAGCCATCGCGGTGGTCTTTGCCGCTTGCTGAGGTTGTACGTCATAGCGACTAAAGCTCATCGAGAACTGACCGTCACCACCCGTCATCGATTTTAGTCTAGTGGAATAGTCACTGACATTAGCCAAGGGCACTTCGACTTCAACTGTGACCATGCCAGAGCTATCGGCTTGTGTGCCGCACACCATACCTCGCTCGCTACTGATATCGGCGGTGATATCGCCCACATGTTGCTGAGCAACACAAATATTCATTTCAACGATAGGCTCTAAAACCACTGGCTGAGCAAGTTTAACGGCTTCCATAAAGGCTTTTTTACCCGCCATCACAAAGGCAATCTCTTTAGAGTCCACACTGTGATGTTTGCCATCTAATACAGTAACTTTGATGTCTTGCATCGGAAACCCACCAAGCTCACCAGCTGTCATAGCTTCTTTAATTCCCTTTTCAACCGCGGGAATATATTGAGTGGGTACCGAGCCCCCGACCACTTTGCTGACAAACTCAAAACCTTGACCACGCTCAAGGGGCTCAACTTTAAGCTCTACTTCTCCAAATTGGCCAGAGCCACCGGATTGCTTCTTATGACGATATCTAAAGCTCGCCTCACCCATTATGGTTTCACGATAAGCAATGGCTGGAGTGTCAGTGTCCATATCAACATTGAACAGCGTTTGCGCTTTTTCTAATGCAATTTGCAGATGTAAATCACCTTGGCCTTGCAGCACAGTTTGTCCTTCTGCCTCATTACGGGCAATCTGTAAGCTTGGGTCTTCTGCCACTAACTTATGTAGCACTTCCGATATTTTTTGTTCATCACCGCGGCGCTTTGCAGACACGGCCAAGCCAAAAATAGGTTGCGGCAATACCAGCTCAGGTAAATGAAATTCATCTTCATCATGGCTGTCATGCAGCACAGCGCCAACTTCTAACTCATCAATTTTAGCAATGGCGCAGATATCACCCGGGATAGCCTGATTGACGTTACTATGCTGGTCCCCTTGTAACTTAAGAATGTTAGTCACTTTAAAGGGTTTACGGCTATGACCGATAAACAGTTTCATGCCCACTTCTATGGTGCCTTGGTATAAACGAAAAACGCCCATGCGGCCTAAAAATGGATCGATTGACACTCTAAAGATATGGGCTAATACATGGTCATCAGCTTTTTGGCTAACATCAATAGGGGTGGCATTTTCAGTAAAGCCTTTGATAAATTGCGGCGGATTAGCTTCAAGAGGGCTTGGCATCAACTTAGTCAGCATTTCCAGTAACGAGCTAATACCAATGTCTTGTTCTGCACTGGTAAAACATACTGGTACTAAATGACCCATTCGCAATGCGGCTTCTAGCGGCGCATGCAATTGCTCTGGGGTTAATGAATCACCTTGCTCTAAATACAGCTCCATTAACCGATCATCTTCTTCAAGCACGGTATCAATGAGTTCATCACGGGCAGTTTCCACATCGCTGAATAAGGTTTTCGCTTTTAGATCGCAATGCAGATAACAATCCACCACATCATTAGCCATTTCATTGGGGAGATTAACGGGTAAGCAGCGATGACCAAATTGCTGCTGGATATCAGTCAGCAATTCAGCAACTAAAGCTTCGTTGCCATCTAAGTGGTTAATGGCAATGATCACTGCTTTGCCCTGCGCTCGGGCTGCTTCAAAGGCTCTTTTGGTTACCGATTCAATCCCAGTGCTGGCATTGACCACCAATAATACCGATTCAACGGCAGAAAGAGGCAATAATGCTCTGCCAATAAAATCAGGTAAACCTGGAGTATCAATAACGTTTAAATGGTGGTTTTGGAAGTCAAAATTAAGAAAGGAAGGTTCTAGGCTGTGGTGGTGGGCTTTTTCTTGGGCAGTGAAATCGGCATGATTTGTGCCCTTGTCGACCCTGCCTTTTAAGGTTATTGCATTGGCGCTAAACAGTAATGCTTCGAGTAAAGAGGATTTGCCTGCGTTGGTGTGACCCATTACAGCCAAATTACGGATTTGCTCAGTGGTGAAATCAGCCATTGTGGCCTCCCTTTATCACATAGTTAATCAATCCATTTCGCTTTAAGCACTGTTAGCTTCACATGTTTAGCTGTAATAACTCAATCTCAGTAAAAGTATGCCGACAGGATTAACTGATTAGTCAGTGAAACCTTGCTGTTCACCTTTTAAGAGCCTGTCCGCCTTGCAAATCAAGTGAGATAATTCATGTCATTTAAAGCAAGTGCCTAGCGCTATTTAAATTCAGTATAGAACTGTAACTATGATTAAAAGTTGACCTAGATCAGGCTTTAACTCACCAATTAAATTTCATAACAAATACTCATTTGAGCTTACAACTGCTCGCTAGTTATGGTCTGATCTGTGAATAATCAGTCTCGGGTGATTGTATCGACCCGAAACCTCAGGTACTCTGCTTGCTCGATTGTGCTAAAACGATGATTATGAAGATTAACTATTGTTCATCTTTACTAGTCCCAACAGATTGTATTGCAAAAATACAGACCAAGGTTAAGCCTTAATGACAGTAGCATTATATAAATGACAGCAGAGCCAAGCGCAAAAGCTGCGATAAAGAAATCAGTGACGACAGACACTAGCACGCCAGTGGTGCGTCACCGTAATGCCACCACCACCCCTGAAATGCGTCAGTTCATTCAAACGTCTGACTTTAGCGTGAGCCAATTAGCTAAAATCCTCAATATTTCAGAGGCCACCGTGAGAAAGTGGCGTAAGCGTGATTCTGTCAGCGATACCCCCACCACGCCACATCACCTCAAAACCACATTGTCGCCAATGGAAGAGTATGTGGTGATCGGTTTGCGCTACCAATTAAAAATGCCGTTGGACAGACTGCTTAAGGTAACCCAGCAGTTTATTAATAAGGATGTCTCTCGCTCAGGGCTTGCCCGCTGCTTAAAACGCTACGGGGTATCAAAGCTTGATGAATTCGAAAGCCCCTATGTGCCCGAGCGCTATTTCAACCAGTTACCTATTGTTCAAGGCACTGATGTCGCCACTTATACTTTGAACCCAGAAACCTTAGCCAAAACCTTATCCTTACCTGAAGCCACTCAAGACAATGTGGTGCAAGTGGTGTCACTGACGATTCCACCACAATTAACGGATAAAGAAAGTTACTCGATTTTACTGGGTGTTGATTTCGCAACTGACTGGGTTTATCTCGACATCTATCAAGACAGCCATACCCAAGCGACTAATCGCTATATCGCTTATGTGTTAAAGCACGGCCCGTTTCATTTAAGAAAATTACTCGTAAAAAATTACCACACTTTTTTAGCTCGCTTCCCGGGCGCTAAAACCATGCATGCTTCGGAAGCAGCACACTCTACAAATAATTCAGCTATGGATAGACTGAACAACGGAGACTCAAAATGAGCCAAGAACCGACCCCACAAGAGTTAGTTGAAGACAAACGACTCAATAAGCGTCTTAAAGATATGCCTATCGCCATTGTCGGCATGGCAAGTATCTTTGCTAATTCGCGTTACTTGAATAAGTTTTGGGACTTAATCAGTGAAAAAATTGATGCCATTACTGAAGTACCTAAGTCGCACTGGCGCCCTGAAGATTACTTCGATGCAGACAAAACAACCCCAGATAAAAGTTACTGTAAGCGCGGTGGCTTCATCCCTGACGTTGACTTTAACCCTATGGAGTTTGGCCTACCGCCAAATATCCTAGAGCTCACTGACACCTCACAATTATTATCATTGGTTATCGCCAAAGAGGTGCTTGCCGATGCGGGTGTAACACCTGAATATGACACCGATAAAATCGGTATTACGCTCGGCGTGGGCGGCGGTCAAAAAATCAATGCTAGCCTAACTGCGCGCCTACAATATCCTGTACTTAAAAAGGTATTTAAAAGTAGCGGCTTAAGTGATGCTGACAGCGATATGCTGATCAAGAAATTCCAAGACCAATATGTTCACTGGGAAGAAAACTCATTCCCGGGGTCTTTAGGTAATGTTATCGCTGGTCGTATTGCTAACCGCTTTGATTTAGGTGGCATGAACTGTGTGGTTGATGCAGCATGTGCAGGCTCACTAGCCGCTATGCGTATGGCATTAACAGAGCTGGTTGAAGGCCGCAGTGAAATGATGATCACCGGTGGTGTGTGTACTGATAACTCACCTTCTATGTATATGAGTTTCTCTAAAACGCCTGCATTTACCACTAACGAAACCATTCAACCATTTGATATCGATTCAAAAGGTATGATGATCGGTGAAGGTATCGGCATGGTGGCGCTGAAGCGTCTTGAAGATGCTGAACGTGATGGCGATAGAATCTACTCTGTTATTAAAGGTGTGGGCGCGTCATCAGATGGTAAATTTAAATCAATTTATGCGCCACGCCCAGAAGGCCAAGCAAAAGCATTAAAACGAGCTTATGATGATGCCGGTTTTGAGCCTCACACTGTTGGTTTAATTGAAGCACATGGTACAGGTACTGCTGCAGGTGACGTAGCTGAATTTAACGGTCTTAAGTCCGTTTTTGGCGAGTTTAATGACACTAAACAACACATTGCTTTAGGTTCAGTTAAGTCTCAAGTGGGTCACACTAAGTCAACAGCTGGCACGGCAGGTGTTATTAAAGCAGCCCTAGCCCTGCATCATAAAGTGCTGCCACCAACCATAAACGTGTCTAAGCCTAATCCCAAACTAAATGTTGAAGATTCGCCGTTTTTCTTAAATACCGAAACCCGCCCTTGGATGCCGCGCCCTGATGGCACCCCGCGTCGTGCTGGTATTAGCTCATTTGGTTTCGGCGGTACTAACTTCCATATGGTGCTTGAAGAATACACAGCAGAACATGCTCGTGATGCGAAATACCGTCAACGCCAAGTACCTCAAAGTGTGTTAATTAGCGCCGATAATAAAGCGGCACTTCAAACTGAAGTTAGCACGTTAATCGCTGCCATCGCTAAGCTAACTGATACTGACAACACCAGTATTG
Source organism: Shewanella sp. 3_MG-2023 (assembly GCF_030548765.1). Taxonomy (NCBI): domain Bacteria; kingdom Pseudomonadati; phylum Pseudomonadota; class Gammaproteobacteria; order Alteromonadales; family Shewanellaceae; genus Shewanella; species Shewanella sp. 3_MG-2023. Next base: position 40,704 of record NZ_JAUOSH010000021.1, read on the forward strand.
CTCAAGCTGAACTTACCCGCATCGCTAAGCAATATGCCGTTAGAACATTAGATGTAAACGCGCCACGTTTAGGCTTAGTTGCTGCGAATTTAGCAGAGCTAACGGCTCAATTACAATTGGCATTAAAACAGCTTGAAAGCCAAAGCAGTGATGCTTGGCAATTGCCTTCAGGCACTAGCTACCGCTCAGCCGCTTTAATTAATACTGCCGCTAAAGGTAACAAGTCAGCTAAAGTTGCAGCCTTATTTGCAGGTCAAGGTTCTCAATACTTAAACATGGGTATTGAAGTCGCTTGTCATTTCCCAGAAATGCGTCAGCAGCTTAACAAGGCTGATAAAGTCTTCGCTAGCTTTAACAAAACGCCGCTTTCACAAGTCTTATTTCCAATCCCTGCATTTGAAAAAGCAGATAAAGAGGCTCAAGCAGCGTTACTGACGAGCACTGATAACGCCCAAAGCGCCATTGGTGTCGTCAGCATGAGTCAATACCAGTTATTCACTCAAGCAGGATTTGCTGCTGACATGTTTGCGGGTCACAGCTTTGGTGAGCTTTCTGCATTATGTGCAGCGGGTGTTATCTCTAATGATGACTACTACCAATTATCTTTTGCACGCGGCGAGTCAATGGCAGCATCTGCTGTTGATAAAGACGGTAATGCACTTGATAAAGGCACCATGTACGCCATTATCTTGCCAGCAAATGATGCTGACGCGGCCAATGCTGAAAATATCGCAAAATTAGAAAGCTGCATCAGTGATTTTGATGGCGTAAAAGTGGCTAACTACAACTCAGCGACTCAGCTTGTTATTGCAGGTCCTACTGAAAGTTGCGCAGCTGCGGCTAAAGCCATTAGCGCATTAGGCTTTAAAGCAATTGCACTGCCAGTATCTGGCGCCTTCCATACTCCGCTTGTGGGTCATGCACAAAAGCCATTTGCTAAAGCCATTGATAAAGTCAAATTTAGCGCAAGTAAAGTAGCCTTGTTCTCAAATGCTAGCGGTGAGCAACACCCAACAGATGCTAAATCAATTAAAGCGGCATTCAAGCAACATATGCTGCAATCAGTGCGCTTTACTGATCAGCTAAATAATATGTATGACGCGGGTGCACGGGTATTTGTTGAATTTGGTCCTAAGAACATTCTTCAAAAACTGGTACAAGCCACCTTGGGCGATAAAGCTGAGTCAGTTTCTGTTGTCAGCATAAACCCGAATCCTAAAGGTAATAGTGATACCCAGCTTCGCATTGCTGCTATGCAACTTTGTGTATTGGGCGCACCCTTGACTGAAATTGATCCATACCAAGCTGACATTGCAGCGCCTGCTAAACCTAAAGGCATGAACGTCAAACTGAATGCATCGAACCATATTAGCGCGCCAACCCTTGCAAAAATGGAAAAATCATTGGCGACAGGTCAAGTAACATCACAAGTGGTTGAAACCATCGTTGAGAAGATTGTTGAAAAGCCAGTTGAGAAAATAGTAGAAAAGATTGTGGAAAAAGAAGTGATAAAAACTGAATATATTGAAGTGGCCTCAGCCAATGCCAACGCACCAGCTGTTAGCAATACAGTAACCACTGCGCCTGTAGCTGGCAATGCACTAGCGCAACCTGCTGCAGGAACTGGTAGCTTAGAAGCATTTTTCAATGCCCAGCAACAAGCTGCAAACTTACATCAGCAGTTCTTGGCTATTCCTCAACAATACGGTGATACCTTTACTCACCTGATGACAGAGCAAAGCAAAATGGTTGCGGCAGGACTCGCTATTCCAGAGAGCTTACAGCGCTCAATGGAGCTATTCCACCAGCATCAAGCACAAACACTACAAAGCCATACATTGTTCCTTGAGCAGCAAGCACAATCAAGCCAGTCTGCCCTTGCTATGCTAACAGGCACTTCGCTGCCAGTTCAGCCGCAGACAGTAGCAACAACAGCAGCTCCAGCAATGACTCAGGCTGTTGCAGCAACAGCGACAGTTCAAACGCCAACTCAAGTACCTGCGCCTGTTGCAGCGCCAGTAGCAAAAGCTCCGGTAACACAATCACAGATAGCACAAGAGCCTGCAGCAAAAGTAACAGCCCCATTAGCACCAGCAAGAACCGTTACTGCAGAACCTATTTCAGCGTCAGCAGCTCCAGTGCAATTAATGCCTGCTGGTTTATCAGCAGAAACAGTCTTGAACACTATGTTAGAAGTGGTTGCTGAAAAAACTGGCTACCCCACTGAAATGCTAGAACTTGGCATGGATATGGAAGCGGATTTAGGTATCGATTCAATCAAGCGCGTTGAAATATTAGGTACAGTACAAGATGAGCTACCTGGTTTACCAGAGCTTAGCCCAGAAGATTTAGCTGAGTGTCGTACCCTTGGCGAAATCGTTGACTATATGAATAGTAAACTACCAGCCGCTGGAGCCGTTTCAGCTTCAGCTGCGCCAGTTGCTTCTTCAGTCGTTTCTGGTTTATCTGCTGAAACCATATTGAATATCATGCTAGAAGTGGTTACTGAAAAAACCGGTTACCCAACTGAAATGCTAGAACTTAGCATGGATATGGAAGCCGATTTAGGTATCGATTCAATCAAGCGTGTTGAGATTTTAGGCACAGTACAAGATGAGCTACCGGGTTTACCTGAACTTAGCCCAGAAGATTTAGCTGAATGTCGTACCCTTGGCGAAATCGTATCTTACATGAACAGCAAACTGCCCGCCGCGGGCGCTATGAACTCTAAGTTACCCGCTGAAGGCTCTAAGCTACCAGCGGAAGGAAACGTTACAGCTGCAGCTGCGCCAGTTGCTTCTGCTGTAGTTTCAGGTTTATCGGCTGAAACAGTATTGAATACCATGCTAGCAGTGGTTGCTGAAAAAACCGGTTACCCAACTGAAATGCTAGAACTTAGCATGGATATGGAAGCGGATTTAGGTATTGATTCAATCAAACGTGTTGAGATTTTAGGCACTGTACAGGATGAGCTACCAGGCTTACCTGAACTTAACCCTGAAGATTTAGCTGAGTGTCGTACTCTTGGCGAAATCGTATCTTACATGAACTCTAAACTGCCTGCCGCTGGAGCCGTTACAGCTTCAGTTGCGCCAGTTGCTTCTAATGTCGTTTCAGGTTTATCGGCTGAAACTGTATTGAATACCATGCTAGCAGTGGTTGCCGAAAAAACCGGTTACCCAACAGAAATGCTAGAACTTAGCATGGATATGGAAGCGGATTTAGGTATTGATTCGATCAAACGTGTTGAGATTTTAGGCACAGTACAAGATGAACTACCGGGCTTACCTGAACTTAACCCAGAAGATCTAGCTGAGTGTCGTACCCTTGGCGAAATCGTTTCTTATATGAACAGCAAACTGCCAGCCGCAGGCGCTATGAGCTCTGAATCACCAGCGATTTCTGCCGCTGCTGTAGCTTCTGGTTTATCCGCTGAGACAGCCTTGAGCGCCCAACAAATTCAAAGCACTATGATGTCAGTTGTTGCAGAGAAGACTGGTTACCCAACAGAAATGCTAGAACTTAGCATGGATATGGAAGCAGACTTAGGCATCGACTCTATAAAACGTGTTGAGATTTTAGGGACTGTTCAAGATGAGCTACCAGGCTTACCTGAGCTTAACCCAGAAGATTTAGCAGAATGTCGTACCCTTGGTGAAATCGTTTCTTATATGAACTCTAAGTTACCAGTTGGTTCTGCTACTGCGTCAGCAACTGTAGCTCAAGTGGCACCTGTCGCTTCTGGTTTAAGTGCTGAACAAGTACAAAGCACCATGATGTCAGTGGTTGCTGACAAAACTGGTTACCCAACTGAAATGCTAGAACTTAGCATGGACATGGAAGCAGATCTGGGTATCGATTCTATCAAGCGCGTAGAGATTCTTGGTACGGTACAAGACGAGCTACCAGGTTTACCAGAGCTTAACCCAGAAGATTTAGCTGAGTGTCGCACGCTTGGTGAAATCGTATCTTATATGAACTCTAAACTCGCCACAGGCGCTATAAACAGCAAGCTATCAGCTGATGTAGTTTCTGACACGACAGCGACTACAGTATCTGAATTAGCAACTGACTTACCTCCACATCAGGAAGTCGCGCTAAAAAAGCTACCAGCGGCGGATAAGTTAGTTGATGGTTTTTCAAAAGACGCGTGTATCGTCATCAATGATGATGGTCATAACGCAGGCGTTCTCGCAGAAAAACTCACCGCAACAGGCCTAACCGTCGCCGTTATTCGTAGTCCAGAATCAGTCACTAGCGCACAATCACCGCTAAGCAGTGATATCAAAAGTTACAACCTAACGGCTGTAAATGATGACGCGATTAGTGATGTCATTGCACAAATCAGTAAAGCCCATAAAGTGGCTGGTTTTGTTCACCTACAACCACAACTTGCCACTGCGAACAATGTCATGCAGCTAAGTGATGCAGGTTTTGTTGCTGTTGAACAAGCTTTTTTAATGGCTAAGCACCTGCAGAAAAGCTTTACCGAATTAGCAAAAACTGAACGTGTAAGCTTTATGACGGTTAGTCGTATTGATGGTGGTTTTGGTTACTTAAACAGTAATGAACTCGCCACTGCAGAGTTAAATCAAGCAGCGCTTTCAGGTCTAAGTAAAACCCTTAGCCATGAATGGCCAACAGTGTTTTGTCGAGCATTAGATATCGCCCCAAGCTTTGAAGCTGTGGACCTTGCTGATGCCGTTATTGCTGAGTTATTTGATGTTAATTCTGCCAATCAGATTGTTGAGGTAGGTATTAGTAGCGAAGGCCGTCATACATTAACAGCGACCACAACCGCAAAAACGCGCTATCAAACTACTACCCTTGATAGCAATGATACTGTGTTAGTCACAGGCGGTGCTAAGGGGGTTACATTTGAATGTGCGCTTACACTTGCTAAACAGACAAAGTCTCACTTTATCCTTGCAGGCCGTAGCCAACACCTTGGGGCAAACTTGCCAACATGGGCGCAAGGCAAACAAGCTAAAGAATTAAAAGCGGCTGCAATTGGTTTTATTCAATCTCAAGGTAACAAGCCAACGCCAAAACAAATTGACGCGTTAGTATGGCCAATTACCAGTAGTTTAGAAATTGACCGCGCCTTAGCAGCATTCACTGAAGTGGGCGCAAGTGCTGAATATATCAGTATGGATGTCAGCTCAGATGATGCCATTAAGCAATCGCTTTCAGCTTTCAAATCAATTACCGGCATCATTCATGGCGCAGGTGTATTGGCTGATAAGCATATCCAAGACAAAACCTTAGCTGAATTAGGTCGTGTATACGGCACTAAAGTCACCGGCTTTGCAGGTATCATTAATGCCATTGATGCCAGTAAATTAAAGCTGGTTGCTATGTTTTCATCTGCTGCTGGTTTCTACGGCAACACCGGACAAAGTGACTATTCAATGTCCAATGAGATCCTCAATAAAACCGCATTACAACTTGCCAATAACTATCCGCAAGCCAAAGTAATGAGCTTTAACTGGGGCCCTTGGGATGGCGGAATGGTCAGCTCAGCATTGAAGAAGATGTTTGTTGAACGTGGCGTTTACGTTATTCCGTTAGATAAAGGCGCAAACTTATTTGCCCACAGTCTGTTATCTGAAACCGGTGTTCAAATGCTGATTGGTTCGAGCATGCAAGGTTCAGATTCTTCAGCACAAGCAACTGGTTCAGCTGTAAAAAAGCTTAATGCGGACTCTGCGCTAAATGCTGAGAGTTCGCTGACATTATCTTTTTTAAATACTGTATCTAACAGTGCAACTGCAGCAGATAAGCCTCGCAGCTTATCTGTTGTAAGAGTACTTAATCCGGTTGCAATGCCCTTCATTGAAGATCATTGCATCGCGGGTAATCCAGTACTGCCGACAGTGTGCGCCATACAATGGATGCGTGAAACAGCGCAAAAGCTATGTGGTTTACCTGTAAGCACCAAAGATTATAAGTTACTTAAAGGCATTATTTTTGAGTCGGCCCAGCCACAAGAGTTAACTCTGCAGTTAACTGAAACCGCTGAAGGCTTAAAAGCATTGATTTCTAGCCGGGTACTTGACGGTAACAGTGATGCTAACGCGTTATTAAGGCCGCAATACCAAGCGAACTTAATCGTCAACAGTGCATTACTTAATGAAGTTGCCACTACAGCAACCGATAAAATGGCTCAGTTAGCGTCAATCATTGATAAGGTTAAAAACAACAAGGCCATTAGTACTGACAGTGAACTTTATTCAAACGGCAGCTTATTTCATGGCCCACGTTTACAAGGGATCAAGCAAGTATTGGTTGCAAATGATAGCCAGCTTATTTGTAAAGTGACCTTGCCAGAAATTGAACAAACTGATTGTTTAGGTTTTGAAGCGCAACTTGAAATCGGTGGTAGTCAGGCATTTGCAGAAGATCTACTGCTACAAGCAATGCTAGTGTGGGCGCGAATAAAGCATGACGCAGCAAGTTTGCCATCAACCATTGGTGAGCTAACCACTTATGCGCCATTTGCATCAAATGACCAAGGTTATTTAGTGCTTAATGTCGTAAAAAGTACTAGTCGCTCTTTGACTGCTGACATTGCGCTTTACCATGAAGATGGTCGCTTAAGTTGCACCATGACAGCGGCAAAAACAACCATTAGCAAAAGCTTGAATGAGGCTTTTTTAGCCCCGGCTAAAGCACTTGCTGATTTGCAGGAGTCGGTGTGAGTAATCAATCAACTTCTGTGATGTCAAAGCCTGAGCCAACAAAAGTTGCATCAGTAAAAAGCATGCGCATCGCCTTAAAACTGATTGCCAATGATGCTGCATCATTGGCGCAAGCTGCTAATGGAGCTAATGGTTCCTTGCATGCAAATAACAATGCATTTGCTGCTATCAAACCTTGTTCATTGACTGAAACATTAGGCGCGACAGCCATCCCGCTTGAAATTGATGTGTCGTCATTAGATGGCACATCAAATACCGCCACAAACTTAAACATGAGTTTTCGCGACTATTTAGCTCAAGCGATTGAACGTATTGAGCAACAACAAACGGTATTGCTAAGCCATCCAGCTTTGCCATATAGCTTGTTAATGATGCCAGCCATTGTTGCAGCAAAACATCGATGTCATCCCCATGCCTATTTAACCGGTATGGGTGAAGGCCACGAGTTATCAGACGCAGTGCAACAAGCACTAACTCAAGCCAAACGGGCTCATGTTAGCCCAACTCAAATCGATGCGACTCATTGCACTAGCTATAAAGATAAGTTTTTTGAACTGATTCAGTTGATTGGCCACCTTGCGACTCGTAGCTTGCCAACAACGAATGACAGTAAGAATAACAGTACGAATAAACAGTATTGGTTTAGTGAAATGCACCAAAGCCGCGTCGCCAGTTTCAATTTTATTGAAGCCGAAATGCAACACGCGGTGGTATTCGTTCAGGGAACTGAACTTGGTGAGGCAAGCTCATTACTTGATAACACCAGATTGTTTTTCCCAATATCTGCCAGCACAGTCTCAGGTATACAGCAGCAACTGACGCAGTTACAAAGCCAGCTAAACGCTATTGCTGCAGTTATTACTAACCCAAGTGCCAGTGTTACTACTAGCCCAGCTGCCAATACAAGTGCCAGTTCAGCAATCAATGTCAACCACAGCACGCTGTTAGCACTGATGTTGAACAATCTAAACCAGTTTGATCACCAAGCAGCAAAAGCTGCGGTGATCATGGGCAATTCAATTGAAACTGCATGCAGCGAGATTGAAGCCATGTTGGCGATGCTAAGTACTTCAGATACATTAGCAAGCTCGCCATCGGAAGTTGAATACAAGACCCCATCAGGTAGCTGTTTGATACTCACGGCCAATGAGCCATTGGGCACGAATGGTCTTTGTTTCGTCTACCCGGGTGTCGGCACTGTATACCCACAAATGTTCAGTCAACTGCCACGCTTCTTCCCTGACTTATATGCTCAGCTAGAACGTGATGGTGATGTAAAAGCCATGCTGCAAGCAGATAGCATTTATGCTGATAACGCTAAAGTCACTGATATGAGTTTAGGTGAACTGGCGATTGCAGGTGTGGGTGCAAGTTATATCTTAACCAAAGTGCTTAGCGAATATTTTAATGTAAAACCTAACTTTGCCATGGGTTACTCCATGGGCGAAGCGGCGATGTGGGCAAGTCTTGGTATTTGGAAGCAACCCCACAGTATGATTGAGGCGACGCAAACCAGTACTATTTTTACTACCGATATTTCAGGTCGTTTAGATTGCGTGCGCCAGGCATGGCAGCTGAATCAAAGCGACGATATCGTGTGGAATAGTTTTGTGGTTAGAGCAACCCCAGCCGATATTGAAGCGGTTTTAACCCAATATCCTCGTTGTTATCTCGCTATCATTCAAGGTGATACTTGCGTGCTGGCAGGATGTGAAGCCAGTTGTAAAGCGCTGCTAAAACAAATCGGCAAACGCGGCATTGCAGCAAATCGCGTGACCGCAATGCATACTGCGCCAGCCATGCTAATTCATCGCGAAGTGGCTCAATTCTATCAACAAGCGCTTCACCACAATGAGCAGCTTGAACAAACTGCACAGATAAAATTTATCAGCGCAGCAAGTTCACAACCGATTAATGTCAGCAGCCTTGATATTGCAACCTCAATCGCTGACACCTTTTGTCAGCCGCTTAACTTTACTGAGTTGGTTAACAACACACGTAAATTAGGCGCGAAACTTTTTGTTGAAATCGGCGCCGATCGCCAAACAACCACCTTGATTGATAAAATTGCTCGCACAAGTCCTACAGTTTCAGAGCCTTGCCAAGCCATTGCCGTCAATGCCAAAGGTGGAGACGATCAAACTGCGCTGCTTAAATGTATTGCCCAGCTTATCAGCCACAAAGCACCTGTTTCGCTGACCTGCCTTACACAAGGGTTAGCGAATTTGTTGGCTAGCACACTTAAGTTTGAAGTGAACAATCTTCAAGCGGATGCTACTTTAGCCCCACAATTAGAAGGAGAACAATCTTGAGTTCTCAATCGAATATGAAAAATATTGCCTCTAGCGATGCTAATAAAAATAACGCTGGCAGCGTACCTAAAATCGCAGTAGTCGGCTTAGCCACCCAATATCCTGACGCTGACACGCCCGTTAAATTTTGGCAAAACCTGCTGGATAAAAAAGATTCTCGTAGCACCATTAGCAGTCAAAAACTGAACGCTAATCCGGCCGGTTATCAGGGTGTACAAGGTGAATCAGACCGCTTTTATTGCGACAAAGGTGGCTACATTCAAAACTTCAGCTTTAATGCTGAAGGTTACCGCATTCCAGCGCAGCAATTTAACGGCTTAGACGACAGCTTTTTATGGGCGACCGATACTGCCCGTAAAGCCCTTATTGATGCGGGTGTTGATATTAATAATGCTGAGCACAATCTAACGCTTAATCGCACCGGTATTGTCATGGGAACCTTGTCGTTCCCAACAGCAAAATCAAATGAATTATTTGTACCGCTATATCACAGCGCAGTTGAAAAAGCCTTGCAGCATAAATTGCAGCAACCCAATTTCACTTTACAATCATTTGATGGTGACGGTTTTAATCAGCAGCAAATCCCAGCATCACTGTCTAATGGTGCCATTGCCCATAATGCATCGAAACTGGTTGCTGATGCACTGGGTTTAGGCGCGGCGCAATTAAGCCTTGATGCAGCTTGTGCTAGTTCAGTTTACTCATTAAAACTTGCCTGTGATTACTTACATACTGGTAAAGCTGACATGATGTTAGCTGGCGCTGTATCAGGTGCTGACCCATTCTTTATTAATATGGGTTTTTCAATATTTCACGCTTACCCAGATCATGGTATTTCAGCGCCTTTTGATAGTAATTCTAAAGGTCTGTTTGCTGGTGAAGGTGCTGGCGTATTAGTGCTAAAACGTCTTGAAGATGCAGAACGAGATGGTGACCATATATACGCTTTAGTGAGCGGTATTGGATTATCTAATGACGGTAAAGGCCAATTTGTACTAAGCCCAAATAGCGACGGCCAAGTAAAAGCCTTTGAACGTGCTTATGCCGATGCGGCTATGCATGATGAAAGCTTTGGCCCTGCCAATATTGAAGTGATTGAGTGCCATGCAACGGGAACCCCACTAGGTGATAAAGTTGAACTCACCTCAATGGAACGCTTCTTTGCAGATAAGCTTAATGGCTCGAATACGCCATTAATTGGTTCGGCTAAATCAAATCTAGGTCACTTATTAACGGCTGCAGGTATGCCAGGGATCATGAAAATGATTTTTGCCATGCGCCAAGGTGTGTTACCACCGAGTATCAATGTCAGCGCCCCCATCAATTCACCAAACAGTACTTTTGGTAACACTAACTTGCCAAGTGATGTACTGCCTTGGCCTGATAAGGCAGGGAATAATGCTCGCCATGCGGGAGTCTCGGTATTTGGATTTGGTGGTTGTAACGCGCATTTATTAATTGAGTCTTATCAAGGTAAAGCTCAAACGATTGATTCGAAGACTAATGCTTTTACAGCTAATGCTTCTACGACTCAAGCTTCTACAATCAATGCCCAAGCGCCAATGCACATTACCGGTATGGCGGCTCATTTCGGGCCACTATCAAGTATTAATGCCTTTGCTAAAGCGATTGATGCTAAACAATCGGCATTTACAGCCCTGCCTGAACAACGTTGGAAAGGCTTAGATAAACACCCAGAATTATTATCACAGTTTGGTATTAACCTTGAAGGTGAAGCGGCGCCAAAAGGTGCGTACATCAATCAGTTTGATTTTGACTTCTTGCGCTTCAAAGTGCCGCCAAATGAAGATGACCGCTTAATCTCGCAACAACTGCTATTAATGAAAGTCGCAGATGAAGCCATTCATGACGCCAAGCTTGAATCAGGCAGTAAGGTTGCTGTGCTAGTCGCCATGGAAACAGAGCTTGAATTACATCAATTCCGTGGCCGTGTTAACTTGCATACGCAAATAGCAGCCAGCCTAAAAGCTCATGGCGTTAACTTGTCAGAGTCTGAATACCAAGCCCTTGAAACCATTGCGATGGATAGCGTGTTAGATGCGGCGAAGTTAAATCAATATACCAGTTTCATTGGTAATATTATGGCATCGCGCATCTCATCACTTTGGGACTTCAATGGCCCTGCTTTCACGATTTCTGCCGGTGAGCAATCGGTTAACCGCTGTATTGATGTGGCGCAAAATCTACTGGCTATGGAGTCTCGCCAAGAGCCTTTGGATGCAGTGATTATTGCTGCAGTAGACTTATCAGGTAGCATTGAGAATATCGTCCTAAAGACAGCCTCGCTTGCTCAAGCTAGTGCCAGTAAGCAGAACTTATCAATTGGTGAAGGTGCTGGCGCAATCGTATTACAAGCCGCTACAGCAAATGCTTCCAATATAGATTTGATCCATCAAGCCCTAGGCGCGCTTTCTGATCAAGATATGACTGATTCAGATATAAATGCATCTGGCTTTGCTGGCAGTTACGGCACCATTGAAAGCCTTGAATTTGGTTATAGTGAACAAATCGGCTCAATCGCTGATACCTTGCTGACTCAAACAGGGTTAACTAGTACGGATATTCAATTAGTAGAATTAAACCAAGCACCTGCTTGTTTAAACACGTCAAGCATCAAGGCTTCGCAAGCCTTATCGCAGTTGTTTAGCCAGTCCCTAAGCACTACTGCTCAATCTTGTATTGGCCATACCTTTGCTGCATCTGGAATCGCCAGTTTATTACATGGTTTGTTAGCACTGCCTAAGTCTTTTGCTCTCAATAACGCAGCAGAGCCTCAACATGCAATCATAGCCACATTGAGTGAAAACCAATGTTCACAGCTATTGCTGAGTCAAACTTCACAGCAACAAGGTGCGAGTCAGCAGCGTTTAGACATCGATATCCAGCAGCAAACAGCCAAGAAGCTCAGCTTAGTTAAGCAAGTTAGCCTTGGTGGCCGCGATATTTACCAACATATTGTCGATGCGCCACTGGCTGAGATTAATAGCATCCGAGCTAAAACAGCCCAAATAAAACCCTTAGCGTCTGCTGCTGTCACAGCAATGACGAGCCGAGGACATTTTGAAGCACCTCAAATGAGTGAGCAGCAAAATACTTCAACGACTAAACAAGCGATGGTGAATTCACCATCAACAATAATAGAGTCCCCTATGCCGTTTTCAGATCGTTCTACCCAGTTCAGTCCTGCTAAACAGGAACCTGCATCTTCAGTGCAAACACCTTCGCTTGCACAAGCTCAAGCACAAGTTCCGCCAGCACATCTAACTGCTTTTGAACAAAACCAGTGGTTAGCACATCAAGCGCAACTGGCATTCTTAAAAAGCCGTAATGAAGGTTTGAAAGTTGCTGATGCACTGATGAAGCAGCAACTTGCGCAGGCCAATGGTCAGTCGTACGCTTTACCAGTACAAAGCGCCCCGACTCAAGCAGTAAACGTGCTAGCTCAGCCAGTTGCAGTCGCAGTCGCGCCGACACTGCGCCCAAATCATGCCAGTGTGCCACCTTATATCGCGCCTATCCCTGCGGATAAGCCATGTATCTGGAATTATGCTGATTTAGTTGAATACGCTGAAGGCGACATCGCCAAGGTATTTGGTCCTGATTACGCTGTTATTGATAACTACTCACGCCGCGTACGCCTGCCTACCACTGATTACTTATTGGTCTCGCGCGTCACTAAATTAGACGCCACCATGAACCAATATAAGCCATGTTCAATGACCACTGAATATGATATCCCAGTTGATGCGCCCTATTTAGTTGATGGCCAAATACCTTGGGCTGTCGCGGTTGAATCTGGTCAATGTGACTTAATGCTGATCAGTTACTTGGGCATTGATTTTGAAAACAAAGGTGAGCGCGTTTATCGTTTACTTGATTGTACGCTGACCTTTTTAGACGACTTACCACGCGGTGGCGACACGCTTCGTTATGACATTAAGATTAATAATTTCGCTAAAAATGGCGACACCTTATTATTCTTCTTCTCTTACGAGTGTTTTGTTGGCGATAAGATGATCCTGAAAATGGACGGTGGTTGTGCAGGCTTCTTTACTGACCAAGAACTTGATGATGGTAAAGGCGTAATTCGCACCGAAGATGAAATTAAACTGCGTGAAGATGCGTTTAACAACCCGAATAAGCCACGTTTTGAGCCATTATTGCATTGCGCTCAAACCCAGTTTGATTATGGTCAAATCCATAACTTACTGCACGCCGATATCGGCGCTTGTTTTGCTGGTGAGCATCAAAACCATCAACTGGCTTCAGGTAAGCAAGATTCATTATGCTTCGCCTCTGAAAAATTCTTAATGATTGAGCAAGTTGGCAATCTAGATGTTCATGGCGGCGCATGGGGCTTAGGCTTCATTGAAGGTCATAAAACACTGGCACCTGATCACTGGTATTTCCCGTGTCATTTCCAGGGCGACCAGGTCATGGCTGGCTCACTAATGGCTGAAGGTTGTGGTCAATTACTGCAGTTCTTCATGCTGCATATTGGTATGCACACCTTAGTTGAAAATGGTCGTTTCCAGCCACTTGAAAATGCCTCGCAAAAAGTGCGTTGTCGTGGTCAAGTTCTGCCACAACACGGTGAACTGACTTACCGCATGGAAGTGACTGAGATTGGTATTCACCCTCGCCCATATGCCAAAGCCAATATTGATATTTTGCTTAACGGTAAAGCTGTGGTTGATTTCCAAAATCTGGGTGTGATGCTTAAAGAAGAGAGCGAGTGCGCGCGATATATTAACGATACTGTTATTAACGACACTGCGACTGTTTCGAGTACTGAGACGAGTAAAGCTAGCGGCCAAGCATCAAAAAATGCACCGTTAATGTCACAAATACCTGACCTATCTGCAGCAACCAATAAAGGCGTTATTCCGCTGCAACATGTTGAAGCGCCGCTTATTCCTGATTACCCAAACCGCAGCCCTGATACGCTACCATTTACGCCATACCACATGTTCGAATTTGCAACCGGCAACATTGAAAACTGTTTTGGCCCAGACTTCAGCATTTACCGCGGCTTTATACCACCACGTACCCCATGTGGCGATTTGCAGCTCACTACGCGAGTGGTCGATATTCAAGGTAAACGTGGCGAACTTAAAAAGCCGTCATCGTGTATCGCTGAATACGAAGTGCCTGCAGACGCTTGGTACTTTACAAAAAACAGCCACGCTTCAGTGATGCCTTACTCGGTATTAATGGAAATTTCTCTGCAACCTAACGGCTTTATCTCAGGCTATATGGGCACCACACTAGGTTTCCCGGGCCAAGAGTTATTCTTCCGTAACCTAGATGGTAGCGGTGAGCTATTACGTGATGTTGATTTACGCGGTAAAACTATCGTCAATGACTCAAAGTTATTATCCACCGTGATTGCAGGTAGTAACATCATTCAAAGCTTTACCTTTGAATTAAGTGTTGATGGCGAGCCATTTTATAAAGGCAGCGCAGTATTTGGTTACTTTAAAGGCGACGCCCTTAAAAACCAATTAGGGATTGATAACGGCCGTATTACTCATCCTTGGCATATTGATAATAATGTCGCCGCTGATATTACTGTCGATTTACTCGATAAGCAGTCGCGGGTATTCCACGCCCCTGCTAACCAGCCACATTATCGCTTAGCTGGCGGTCAGCTTAACTTTATCGACAAAGCTGAAATCGTTGATAAAGGCGGTAAAAATGGTCTAGGTTACCTATCGGGTTCACGCACCATTGACCCAAGCGATTGGTTCTTCCAGTTCCATTTTCATCAAGATCCGGTTATGCCTGGCTCATTAGGCGTTGAAGCTATTATCGAGTTAATGCAAACTTACGCCATCAGTAAAGACTTAGGTAAAGGCTTTACCAATCCGAAGTTTGGCCAGATTTTATCTGACATAAAGTGGAAGTATCGCGGTCAAATTAACCCGCTGAACAAGCAAATGTCATTAGACGTGCATATCAGCGCCGTGAAAGATGAAAACGGCAAGCGCATCATTATTGGTGACGCAAACTTAAGCAAAGATGGCTTAAGAATTTACGAAGTAAAAGATATCGCAATCTGTATCGAAGAGGCATAAGGATTAATAATGACAATTAGCACTCAAAACGAAAAGCTATCTCCATGGCCTTGGCAAGTTGCCCCAAGTGATGCCAGCTTTGACCCTGCCGCTATCGGTAATAAATTAAAAGAGCTTTCCCAAGCTTGTTACTTGGTGAGCCATCCTGAAAAAGGCTTAGGGGTTTCTCAAAAAGCCCAAGTGGTCACAGAAAGCATTAGCAGCGGCCAAGACTTACCTGTCAGCGCTTTTGCACCCGCACTTGGCACCCAGAGCTTAGGTGATAGTAACTTCCGCCGTGTACACGGGGTTAAATACGCATACTATGCTGGCGCAATGGCTAATGGTATTTCATCTGAAGAATTAGTTATCGCCCTCGGTCAAGCGGGCATCTTATGTTCGTTTGGCGCTGCGGGCTTAATTCCTTCACGGGTAGAGCAAGCCATTAACCGCATTCAAGCGGCGCTGCCAAACGGCCCATACATGTTTAACTTAATTCACAGCCCAAGCGAGCCAGCCCTTGAGCGTGGTAGCGTTGAGTTATTTTTAAAACATAAAGTACGCACCGTTGAAGCATCGGCTTTCTTAGGCTTAACACCGCAAATTGTTTACTACCGCGCGGCAGGTTTAAGCCGTGATGCTAGCGGCAATGTGGTTGTTGCTAACAAAGTTATCGCCAAAGTGAGCCGCACCGAAGTCGCGATTAAGTTCATGCAACCTGCGCCAGTTAAAATACTGCAAAAATTGGTTGATGAAGGCTTAATCACCCCCGAGCAAATGGAGCTAGCTCAGCTTGTTCCTATGGCTGATGATATTACTGCAGAAGCTGACTCTGGCGGTCATACCGATAACCGACCTTTAGTGACGTTACTGCCGACTATCTTGGCCTTAAAAGACAAGGTACAAGCTGAATACAACTACAACCCGCCTATTCGTGTCGGTTGTGGTGGCGGCGTGGGTACCCCTGATGCCGCGCTGGCGACCTTCAATATGGGCGCAGCTTATATTGTTACCGGCTCTATCAACCAAGCGTGTGTTGAAGCAGGCGCCAGTGAACATACTCGTAAACTGCTTGCCACCACTGAAATGGCTGACGTGACCATGGCACCCGCTGCGGACATGTTCGAAATGGGCGTGAAACTGCAAGTGGTTAAACGCGGCACGTTATTCCCGATGCGCGCGAACAAGCTTTATGAGATTTATAGCCGTTATGAGTCAATTGAAGCGATTCCAGCAGAGGAGCGTGAAAAACTTGAAAAACAAGTATTCCGTTCAAGCCTTGATGAGATTTGGGCAGGAACAGTGGCGCATTTTAACGAACGCGATCCTAAGCAAATCGAACGCGCACAAGGTAATCCAAAACGTAAAATGGCGCTTATTTTCCGTTGGTACCTTGGCCTTTCAAGTCGCTGGTCGAATTCAGGTGAAGTTGGCCGTGAAATGGATTACCAAATTTGGGCAGGTCCAGCACTTGGCGCGTTCAATGAATGGGCAAAAGGCAGCTATTTAGATGATTATACCCAGCGAAATGCGGTAGACTTAGCAAAACACTTGATGCACGGCGCAGCTTATCAAGCACGTATTAATCTACTGACCGCCCAAGGCGTAGCAATACCAGTAGCATTACAACGTTGGAGCCCGCTTGATCAGGTCAAGTGATTAAGTGCTGTAATCAAGCTAAGACAATTTTCATATAGGTAGCGGTAATGAGCGAAACACAAAAACTGGATTTTTCAGCGGTAAATGGCACCACACAAGAGTCATTTAACCAACAAAAGAACTTGATAAAGCGCATGCTGAAAGGCAACAGCGCAGAATGCAGTGAATGTAAAAAACCGCTCACGCTGCAATTACCGCCTAATACTAAAAAGGCGAAGCCGACAGACAAAGCACCAGGAATATATTGTGCCAAAGGTTGTACTGATATAGAACTGGATATGGAAGCAGTGGCGCTGTTGAAGTAATTGGCTGAACTAATTAGCTTAAATAAGCTATTAAGTTTATTCAAAAAGTTTAAAGCTTAAAAAGAAAGGCATCGAAAGATGCCTTTTTTGTTGCTTAAAGTTCATGGTTAATTTCAACTTCTAGTACGACAAAATTTCCTAATCTACTGCCACTTTTAAGCTTAACCAATAGGTACGCCTTACGCCTAATTACGCAATGGCTGAAGTCTAAAAATTTTCATTAATCTAATCACTTTTTTTGACAGGCTAACTTTTAGCTTAGTTATGATCTTTTTAGGATTAACATCAAGGTTTTTCAAGTGGTAAGCCAACTTGTGACGGTAAATAATCATTAAGCGTTTATTAGTCAGCTTGCCAGTATTTACGGTACGAATATGCTTAAAGTAATAGGATAAATTACGTCTATTACGGGTGCGTTGATAGAAATTATCGCTATTTATATCACCTTCTCTATATTCCAATACCACAGAAGATAGCATATTTAAGTCTCGAAGAGCTCTAAGAACCCGATGACCAACACCTGTGATAGTTAATACTTTTACACAACTTGCAAAACGCTCTTTATGCAGTTTATCTGGAACAAATAAGGGGTCATAGATGATCGTTAAAGGAATAGTACATCCACTTGCATCTAATCCCACCCCTCTTGAATGCGAAAAAGTTTTAGGTTCCCACGGAGCTATACTTTGATTGAATGTGCTCACAGGCATCAACAATAACGCTCTATCAAGACCTAGTGTTTTAGCGTAAAGCGCTACCGCAAAACCGCCCAAACTTGCACCATAACCAATTCGGCTAGGAAATAAGGTTAATTGTTTTCCAAAATCAACTAAAAATGCCTCAAAAATTTGGGATTCGAATATATTGTTTTTACCAATATGATTAAAAGCGACTACATTCAATTGTCGTTTAGCAAATAGCTCAAAACCCCATGCAGATTTACCTGAAGATATCTGCTCTTCAGTTATAGGTTCTGAATAAGGTGAAAAAGTAACCATCACAGGTTGGTTAACATCAAATATATGATATTGAATAAATACATCATCAACTTGGATTCTGACTTGCTGATTCAATTTAAGCATTAGCTCACTCTATCAATACACAAACACCTTTAATCAGTGCTTACAGGAATATATTGATTGTTGCAAAATTAAAAATTGAATAAAATTTTATTCATTGCTTTGTTACCCCTCAAAATGCAATTAGCTCAAAAACTCCGCATCTGCACATCGTATCGGTAAACGAACAACAACAAATTAAACATTGTTACAACGAGGGTAACATTATGGGTTGGCCACTGTTAAGGTTGCCGGTTAAAAATAATAAAATCGCACAAGCTACTTGAACCTTTGGAATAGACACCAATTTATCAAAACAAAAAGCCAGCAAATAATGCTGGCTTTGGCGTTAGAACTAAAACTTATAAAACAGGTTTTATGCTTTAGCAAACTTATAGGTGCGGTAACCGCCGATAAGGTTTCGGGCTTTAAAGCCGTTATTCACCAGCTGACGATAAGCAACATTACCACGCAGGCCTACTTGACAATAAATGACGATTTCTTTGTCTTTTGGTAATTCGCTCATGCGTTGACGCAGTTGATCTACAGGGATATTAATCGCGCCAGCGATACAGCCACCCGCTTCAAGCTCGCCTGGGTTACGGACATCTAACAAGAGTTGATCTGCCGATAAATTATCCATTTCTTCAAAATGTATCGCGCTTGCATCACCTTTGATAAGGTTATTGGCTACAAATGCCGCTTGGTTGATGACATCTTTAGCGCTGCCATAAGGCGGTGCATAGGTCAGTTCAAGGTCTTGTAGCTGTTCAACTGTCATACCGGCACGTTGGGCAACCGCCATCACATCAATACGTTTATCGACCCCATCTTTGCCCACTGCTTGAGCGCCAAAAATCTTGCCTGTTTTAGGGTCAAATAGCATTTTAAACGAGACAATTTCTGCGCCTGGGTAGTAGCTTGCATGGCTTGCGGTATGCACATACACTTTTTGGTATTCAACGCCATCACGCTTTAATTGCTTTTCATTTTGACCTGTTGAAGCAACTGCAAGGTCAAAAATCTTACAAATTGCGGTGCCTTGTGTACCCTTATAGGTTTCATTGCGGCCAAGCATATTATCTGCTGCCATACGCCCTTGGCGGTTAGCTGGCCCTGCTAGCGGCACTAAGGTTTGCTTACCAGTCACAAAGTCTTTGTCTTCTACTGCATCACCAACGGCATAAATATCTGGATCACTGGTTTGCATGTTTTCATTGGTATAAATACCGCCTAAATCGCCAATTTTTAAACCCGCTTCTTTAGCAAGTTTGGTTTCAGGTCGAACACCAATGGCCATAATAAGAATATCAGTCTCTAAGGACTCACCATTATTAAGGCTAAGGCTTAACTTACCTTGCTTGTGTTGGTGGGCTTCATTTTCGCCCGACTCAATACTTAAGATATGATCGCAAGGAGTAAACTCAACAGCTTCAAGTGCTACTCCAAGTTTTAAATCCACACCTTGCTGGCGAATTTCAGCATGAGCAAATCCTGCCATTTCACGATCAACAGGAGTCATCACCTGCTCGGCCATTTCAATTAAAGTGGTTTTTATCCCTAGTTGATGAAACGCTTCCATCATTTCTAACCCAATAAAGCCACCGCCAACCACTGTTGCGTGCTCGGGTTTATTGGTTTTGATGGTATTAAGAATGCGATCCATATCTGGGATATTGCGTAACGAGTGCGTCAGCGGATTATCAATGCCAGCAATAGGCGGAACAATGGGGCCAGCACCTGGGCTAAGTAACAGCTTGTCATAAGTTTCAGTGTATTCATTGCCACTGATCAAATCTTTTACCGTGACCGACTTAGTTACGCTATTGATTGCAGTTACTTCATTCATGACGCGAACATCAACGTTAAAGCGTGCCAAGAAACTTTCTGGCGTTTGTAGCAATAGCTTGCTTCTATCTTTGATGTCACCACCAATATGGTAAGGCAAACCACAATTGGCGAACGATACGAACTCGCCTCGTTCAAACATGATGATTTCAGCATCTTCACTAAGACGACGAGCACGCGCTGCAGCTGATCCGCCACCCGCTACACCACCGATAATTAAAATTTTTGACATGACTCTCTCCCGTTACAACCGATTGCTGAACTGAAATAACTGTAATGGCAACTTAGTGTTTTGCGACGATGTCGTCTGCCATACTTTTTATTCATCGTTCTATATAGTTCACATATTGAATAAAACACATTATCCATAAGTTTTTTCTAATGCACAACTAGTTAAACAAAATTTCATAAGATTAGATTTTATTAATATACCCGCTCTTGTATACTGCTCTAAACCTTGCTTTAACAATGGCTTGTGTGAAATTAATGCTGCGCGATAGCGTTAATTGTTACCACGCTGACAATTAGGTGTTACAGCCGTTAAATTATATTGGAGTGTTGAATGACAGAATTCACCCCTTGGAGTGCCTTATTTGGCGGAATGCTATTAGGCCTTTCGGTAACCATGCTCATGCTATTGAGTGGCAAAACAGCCGGGATCAGTGGCATTTTAGGCGGCATTTTTGGCGCTAACAACAAAGACAGAGCATGGCGAGTGGCTTTTGTTATCGCCATGGCTGCCAGTTTATTGTTTGACCCTTTAATGGGCCTTCACACTGCCGCTTTACCTGACTATTCATTAACTTGGTTATTGGTTGGCGGGTTAGCTGTCGGTATTGGTACCCAACTCGCTAATGGCTGCACTAGCGGCCATGGTATTTGCGGCATAGGTCGCCTATCAATGCGCTCAATGATTGCCACTGTGATATTTATGTTAAGTGCGGCGTTAGTGGTGTGGTTGTCTGGAGGCGTGCATGTTTAAGGTCTTAGTAGGGTTAATCACCGGGCTGTTATTTGGCTTAGGTATGAATATTTCGCAAATGGTAAACCCTTACAAGGTGCTTAATTTTTTGGATGTCACCGGCAATTGGGATGGCAGCTTAGCGTTTGTTATTGGTGGCGCACTATTGGTATTTTTGCCAAGTTATCATTTTTTAATCAAACCCCGTACTCATGCCGTTAATGGCGATGAAATGCCAACGACGCCACAGGGGCTTACACCTAAGTTAATTATTGGCTCAGTTATTTTTGGTCTTGGCTGGGGAATGGTAGGCATTTGCCCAGGACCTGCGGTGGCAAGTTTGTTACGCGGTGAGTCGGCGATTTACTGGTTCATGGCCAGTATGCTGCTTGGCTACTACGGGAGTAAAAAAATCTCTTGGCCAATAAAAGCTAGTCCCCTTAAGAAACGCAGTAGGACCTTGCGCGATTAAGCTCAAGTGAGCGCTTAGCATTTTGCAGCACCAAAATATCTATCCCTTTTTGAAAAATGCCAGCGATATAATCGCTGGCATTTTTTTATCGCTTAAAGCTAACTGACTGAAGCATCTGGCAGCTTTTTCATATAAGCCATAACCACTAACCCTAGCCCCAATAGCACAAATGGCACGCTAAGCATTTGCCCTACACTCATACTCCAATCTTGGGCAAAGTCAGCCTGTCTTACTTTTACAAATTCAATTAAATAACGTGAGCCATAAACCAACGCTAGAAATAGCCCTAATAATGCCCCTTGTTTTTGTTTCATCTCAGTAAAGCGATATAGCAGCCACATTAGAATAAATAGCCCTAAATAGGTGATTGCTTCATATAATTGCGCCGGATGACGTGGCAGCATATCAATACGCTGAAAAACTATTCCCCAAGGCTTATCAGTTGGCACCCCGACAATTTCTGAATTGGTAAAATTAGCCATACGGACGAAAAAGCAGAAAATCCCCGTAGCAATGGCAATGCGATCCATCAAGAATAAAAACGGTAACTGCACCTTGCGTTTATAAAGGTACATGGCTAATAACACGCCGACCGTGCCGCCGTGACTGGCAAGCCCGCCTTTCCAAATGGCAAATATTTTTAAGGGGTTGGCAAAGTAATAGCCTGGCTCATAAAATAACACGTGCCCTAATCGCGCCCCCACAACAATGCCAACCACGCAATATATGACTAAATCATCTAATGACTCAACATCAAGCTCTTCAAGCACGTAAATACGCCTCATAACCAAAAAACCACTGATAATGGCGGTGGCAAACAACACGCCATACCAATGTATTTTTAGCCCCATAAACGACAACATAACAGGGTCTAAATTCCAAACTATATGCTCCAAAATCGATGCTCCATATCGGATTGAACAATAAACATGCTAACAAGAGTATTACGTGCTTCTAGGTGGTAATTCAAGCAGTTATTACTCAGGGCTCTGAGTTAGCAGCAAAATCATCCTTATCCCAAGTAAAATTATTTTCCGTTACTGCTGTCATTTATCACCAAAAACCAACGATACTGCCGACTCAGAAATGCTAGCCCTTGTCCGTTAAGCTATGATGGTATATTGGGTGTATTGATCCTCGTCAGTCAAAGCCGCTTAACAACTAGGAGCTATCGTTATGAGTATTACCACCATTGATGCCCAAACAGCCTTGATCGTAATCGATTTACAACAAGGTCTGGTGACCTTAGATACTTGCCACCCCATCCAAGAAGTCATCGAGAATAGTTGTAAGTTAGTGTCATTATTTCGCTATGCCAGTTTGCCCATTGTATTAGTTAATGTTGATGGCATCGCTCCTGGGCGCACCGAACAAGTCAGAGTGCAGCAACAAAAACCAGAAAATTGGAGCCACTTGATTGATGAGTTACAACCTCAGCAAGAGGATTTACAGTTAACCAAAAACACTTGGGGCGCTTTTGCTTCAACTGAGCTGCATAAGTACTTAGCATCATTAAAAGTCACCCAAGTAGTCATTAGTGGTATCGCCACCAGCATGGGGGTGGAATCAACCGCAAGACAAGCATTTGAGCTGGGCTACAATGTCACCATCGCTACAGATGCCATTACTGATTTTAATATGGATGTTCATAACAATAGCGTTAACTCTATATTCCCAAAGCTGGCTGAAACCGGTACCACTGCAGATATTGTCGCTAGAGTTTCTACTGACCACGCCTAGTCTTAACTGACCACGTATAGTCTTAACTGACCACGTATAGTCTTAACTGACCACGTATAGTCTTAACTGACAACGAGTAAGCACTAGGTTAATAATACAGTCCCATCGTTTTAACCGCTTTCAGCCCCCTAAATCCATAGTTGATTGCAGCGATTGACTGCACCGCTTAACTAACGACCTATCAAAATGGTGCCATCTAGGCGGTTCAATCAAGACAGTTCAATAAAACTACTGCTTTGTTCCACCCTTTCTGCACCAGTTCTGCACTTTAATTGATTACCCTAACCTGACAATAACCTTGTATTCCGTTCATTTACCAAAAAATAGCGTCATTATCAGGAGTTTCTTATGCTCAATATTGCTTGCTTTTCATCGACTCGATTAACCGGGATCCCCTTACAGTTTTTATTACTCGCAAGCCTTAGCTGTGGTTTATTACTTTCAGGTTGCAGCGGTAACGACGAAACCACAGAGCCCGAAGACACCACACCTGAAACTGGCATTATCATTCCAGAAGAGGATTACAGTGACACAGATTTTGAGACCATTGATTGGACTGATGAGACTCACAGTAAAAATGTCGATCCTAATTTTGAAGAAGTATTCAGTGATACTGAAGTCAAACGCTTAGATTTTGTGGTTACCGAAGACCGCTGGAATAGCATGCTCGATGATATGACGAACACCTACGGCAGTTTTGGCACATCTTCAGGTTCTAATAGTCTTCTAGATAGCGATGAAAACCCAATAATGGTGCCTGCGGATATCTATTATGAAGGCAAGCAATGGTATCGCGTTGGGATCCGCTTTAAAGGTAACTCGTCGTTGCAATCAAGCTGGCAGAACGGCGTGCTTAAGTTGTCGTTTAAGTTAGATTTTGATGAATTTGAAGATGATTACCCCCAAATCGATAACCAACGCTTTTATGGTTTCAAAAAGTTAAGCCTGAAAAATAACTATGATGATGAGTCACTTTTACGTGAAAAAGTCGCTGCTGATGTCTTTAAAGATGCGGGCCTTGCAGTATCACATACCGCTTTTTACACCTTGTATGTTGATCATGGTGACGGCCCTGAATATTTTGGCTTATATACGCTGGTTGAAGAAGTCGACGATACTGTGATTGATAGCCAGTTTGCTAGCGATGATGGCAACCTATATAAACCAGAAGATGATGGTGCCATGTTTATTGAAGGCACATTTAGCCAAGACAACTTTGAGAAGAAAACCAATGAAGATGATGAGGATTGGTCAGATATCCTCGCATTATTTGACGCCTTACATGACGATACTGCCAGCACTGACCCACAAACCTGGCGCGCAAACCTTGAAACTGTATTTGATGTGGATGTGTTCCTTAAGTATTTAGCCGTAAACGGAGTGATTCAAAACTGGGACACCTATGGCCTAATGCCGCATAATTTTTACTTATACAACGACCCAGATACCGCAAAACTCACCTGGATCCCATGGGACAATAATGAAGCCTTACAAGATGGCAAAATGGGCGGCGCTCTAGCGTTAGATTTTGCCGATATTAATTCAAACAGCTGGCCACTGATTGCTAAAATTTATGCCGATGACACTTATCGCGATACCTATAACCAATATTTACTCACTGTAATTAATGATGCCTATGAAACGAATAAAATGCAGGCGATCTACAACAGTTACTCAGCATTAATTGAGCCCTATGCCACCACTGAATTGTCAGGTTATTCATTCTTAGAAAGCTCAAGTGACTTCTATCGCGCTATTGATGAGTTAATCGAACATGCAGAAAATCGCACTGAGGCCGTGGTTGATTATCTTGATAAGCAATAGTGATTTCTGAAGCTTTAAATTGTTAATCTATTTATTGCAAAATTCGGTCTAAGCAACAAATTAGGGAATGACAAAAGACCTGAGGAAAGTAATTCCCCCTTTTGGCTGCTTAGCTGTTTTATCTCACTTGGTCATTTTGCCCTTGTAATAATAAGACACGGTGAAACAGATTAATTTTAAAGTTAACATATTGAAATGCTAATATTTAAATCTTAACAATAGATCATAAATACTTGACCGCTATCAATTTATCCATAATGCAGCTCAGGCAAAATGTAGCCACTTTTATATCCTCTAATGGTTACCATGCGTATAAATCAACCTATTATAAATAGTGAGCGAGCACTCACCAATAACTGCATTCTGTTATCGACCACCGACCTTAAAGGAAACATTAAATACGCCAATCAAGAGTTCATCAACATCTCAGAATTTAGCGCAGATGAATTACATGGGCAGCCCCATAATATTGTTCGCCATCCAGATATGCCGCCTCAAGCATTCGAGTCTATGTGGCAATGTATTAACTCCGGAAAACCTTGGGTTGGTATCGTCAAAAACCGTACTAAAAGCGGTAAATACTACTGGGTTAATGCCTATATCTCGCCAGTATATGAAAATGGTGAAATACATGAATTTCAGTCGATTCGTCGTAAAGCAACCAAAGCCCAAATTGCGACTGCAGAAAAGGTTTATCAGCAACTCAATGATGGCATAGCGCCAAAAGAACTCGCTAGTCCCATCATGAGTTTTGTCGGCAAGCTAAGTTTATGGGCAATGTTTATCTTGTTAATCAGCACAATTGCCACCAGCATGATTTCAACTCCAGCCCTTAGCATTGCGGCCGCGACAATCTGCACTATTGTCGCAGCACTAGGCATAAACTACCTTTGCCAACCCTTGAAAGCGTTAATGGTTAAAGCCACTACCATCATTGACGACCCCATTGCCTGCGGCATTTTAACCGGTAGCCAAACTGACATAAGCAAAATCGATTTAGCATTAAATTACTTAATCACTGAAACCGGTGGCGTCGTTGGCCGCATGGCTGATTCAGCCACATCAATTAGTGAACAAAGTGAGCAACTTAATCAGACTATTATTGATACGCGTGAGCGTGCTCAAAGCCAATGCCAGCAAACTACTCAGGTCGCCACAGCCATGGAGGAAATGACCACCAGCTTTACTGAAGTCAGTGATAACACCAATAACACAGCTCAAGAAATTACCCGTAGTCATAACGCTTCCACATTAGGTCAGGAACGTATGGTGAATGTAGTTGCTGCCATTAGTAAGTTAAGACAAGAAGTGACCCATTTCTCAACCATTGTTGAATCAATTGAACATGACAGCCATGCTATTTCAGCAGTACTTAGTGAGATAAAAGGCATTGCTGAGCAAACTAATTTGTTGGCGCTTAACGCCGCCATTGAAGCCGCCCGAGCGGGGGAATCTGGTCGAGGTTTTGCCGTAGTGGCTGATGAGGTGCGTCAATTGTCGATGCGAACCACTGAGTCCACCACTCAAATTGGTAGCATTGTGAGCAATTTTCAGCAAAGTACCCAAAGCGCAGCTAAAGCTATGGATGCAGGTCAGGCACAAGCAGATCTTTCAGTGAAATTAGCAGAGGATGCCGATAGCGCTTTTGATCAGTTACGCGCCTCGTTAGATAATATTCAGGCGATGGCAGAAATGAATGCCACCGCCATGAGCCAACAAGCCTCGGTAGCCGAAGATATCAGTCAATCCATCGTGGTGATTAATGAGTTATCCAATACCAGCTTAGCGCAAACAGACCAAGCTAAAATCAAATGTGAGCAAATGACTCGTTTATCCAATAAAACGGCCAACTTGTCGAAGCAGTTTTGGCAACAAAGCGTTCAAAGGGAGCATTAATTCCCATAGAGCAAAGTCGCTATTTAAAAAGCACGATGTGAAAAAGTCGCTAGAATTAACACTAAAGGGTCGAGTTTTCGCCCCTTTTTTCATTTAAGGTTTACATATGTTTAAGTCGGCGCGTCCCCATATCCAAATGCTATTTTTCACCTTCATCATTGCGATGACTTTTCCTGTAGGCAAGCAATTAATGCTTGAGGTTCCACCAATGATTGCCACTTGGCTTAGATACGTTATTGCTGCCTCATTATTTGTGGTCCTATTAATTGTTACTCGGCGCTTTAATTTACCTAGCGCTAAAAGCCTATTGCGTTATGCCTTAGTATCCTTGCCCGCACTGGGTTATTTTTCTGCCATGTTTAGTGCCTTAACTAAAACCTCGGCCTTTGCCACCAGTGCACTCTCCACTGCGCTGCCGTTAATTACGGCTGTATTAACCATGCTAATTTATAGAAAGGTGGGTAAGTTAAGCCATTGGTTAGCACTTATTGTCGGCTTTAGTGCGTCACTTTTTTTAGTCCTGCAGCAATCGAATGCTAACTTGGATTTTGAATGGAACACAGGTTACAGTCTGTTTATGCTGGGCTGCATTGCTATGGCAGCTAATCCTCTGGTCATAAAAGCCTGCTATCGCCAAGAGAACTTTATGGTATTTACTGGCTGGAGCCTAATCGCTGCCGCGATTATATTATCGGTTTGTTTAACCCCACAGATAATCGACTTCAACTGGCAACAGGTCTCTGGCAATGCTTGGTTGGCGTGCTTATACCTTGCTGTTTTTGCCACTGCGATTAGCTTTTTCCTGTTTCAAAAAGCCAGTGTAAAATTAGCACCGCAACAAGTTTCAGCTTATGTTTTTCTAATCCCGGTGTTTGTATTAATGACAGGTGGCAATATCGATGTTAACTGGATTTATACAACCATTGCCATGCTACTGCTTAGTGCGGCAATGTATTTACTGATGCGAAAGCAATAAGGCATCTTTATAGCGCTATTCGCGTTAAGTGTTGGCCTTAGGTCGTAGCACATTCCAACGTAGCTGTTTTTAGGTTTGTAAAAATGCCTGTGTTGTATTTCTGTGTCGCCATACTTTGTTGATAGCCGTTGTCTTGCAACAGCAGCACTTAGTTTGTGGAGTGGAGTCAGTAGTGTCATAGCTAATTTGGCCACCTAGTTAGAGATGATATCATCACCTCATAAGTTAACAGGTGACACTATGAGCAACGTACAAGAAGACTTTTTCGCGCAGGGTTCAAACTTGAATCTTCTCAATTTAGTGCTAGCTCAAAATTACTCAATTGTTGAAGCTGCTCAAACCATGAGTGTAGGCAAGCCAACCATGGATAAATGGATTCGTCAATTTAGAGAGGTTCGACATTAACACAAGTAGGCACACACCACACATAAAACTCACAACCACAACAATGGCTTAACCAATATTAAATGTCATTCATGTACTTGCCTTACATGTTTAAGCAGCGCTATTCTTACTGCCTAAGGTTATGGTTTTTTTGATGCCCCTCAATTTTAAACGTCGCACCAATCCTGAAAGTTAGCCAACGCTATATTCAGTTACCAGATCTACTTATTTTAATGTAACGGAGTTAGCCAATGAGAAATTTACAACTATTCAGCACCGCATCTGTCGATCACTTACTATGGTCAACCAAAGTTCAAGTTGCACATATGGACTCACCTGCATTAGATATTTTTACTGACTTTGATGTTGCCCGTCCAATCGTAGTTGATGCGTCAACCACTGCGGTAGGCACAGGTAAAATCATGGAAAAAACCCATGCTTATATGCGACTTGTTATTGATAAGGATGATAAATTCCTTGGTGTGGTTACCATGCAAGAGCTCTCACATCATAATTTATTAATGACAGCGAAAAAGCTAGAACACAACATTGATGAAGTGCTAGTGACTGATGTCATGGTAAAAAGAGAAGATCTTCAAGCGTTTGACTATGATCAAATTGCCACTGCAAAAGTCAGCGATGTGGTACGTATTTTAAAAGAAAACAGCTTGCACCATATGTTAGTGATTGATCACGAACTTCATCATATTCGCGGTATTATTGCAGCTAGTGACTTAGCAAGAAAACTAAGTGTGCCAATTGAAATTCATCAACGCCCTTCATTTAGCCACATTTTTAATACTGCCGGCTAGAGAAATCTGCGGTGAATTAACTCTGAGAATGATACAAATTCAATCTATAAGCCTTACTTCAAAGGCTTATAGATTTAACATTCTAGATCCATATATTCAGATTAACCAAAATTGTACTTATACCATCGCCCAAACCGTATCCAGTCAACTTAGTGAACTACCCCGCAACTTTCGCTTCGCTCGGATCACGGGGATCTCGACAGATATTGATAAAGACACCGTGATTAAGCCACTTCAAGTGTAAATTCAATGCTGCAATTTTTGCCCTGATCTTTGGCGCGATAAAGCGCACTATCCGCTTTTTCAATAAACTCTCTGGCCGTTGTATCAGCATCTGGCGTCATGGTAACAAAACCCACACTCAGTGTGACCAACGATTCCGCCCCTTGAAAGTGAGGAATAGTTAATTCATAGACACCTTTGCGAATATCTTCTGCCAGTGCAGCCGTATCTACATTTTCGCCATAACAAATAATGGCAAACTCTTCGCCACCATAGCGGCACACCACATCTGTCGAACGGCTGCATACTCGGGCAATACACTGAGCCACTTTTATTAAGCATTGATCGCCCTGATAATGACCCAAACTATCGTTGTAAGCTTTAAAGTAATCAATATCACACATGATTAAAGAGACATTTTTCTGTTCTCTTTTGGCTAAATTAATGACGAAATCTAATTGAGAATCGAATTCACGGCGGTTATTAAGCCCAGTTAAGCTATCTATTTTCAATAGTTTAAACAGTTCTGCACTGGTGCGTTCACACTCAATTACTCCAAATAAAATGATTGCGTTGCCTTTATCATCACGCAGTACCGCCCTTGCTTTACTGGTAAAATAAAGTACATCGTCAACGCGACTGTCGTAGTAAGGAAAACGATTATTAAACTCTTCGATGACACCGTTTGTTAATTTAAGATAATCATCGCGGATCTTGTTGGCTTTTTGGGAATCTTTGATAGCAATATTTTGATTGTAATCACCAGCAATGGGACAGGTTTTTTTAACGCTGTGATGATTTAATTGTTTATCTAAAGCAAACATGTCACACATACTATCGTTGCAATAGTAGGTATTACTGTCTTCAGATAAATCGATTAACCACCATGACACACCAGAGAAATTGAACAAGTTTTGATATAAATGATAATACTTTTCTATACAGGAATTAGGAAATGTCATATTTAATTAGCCGCTCATTTATAGCTAATTTATTAGCCTGATAACAGACTAACTTTCCTTTTAGCAGGATTTAAGATAAAGGTCTTTCGCTAAAAGTATAGACCTTAAAATCAAAATTTCCTCTTTAAGCTTTCGCGGCTAAGCATCAGATTACTATCTTGAACAAAACTATTTAGCCAACCATTGCTGGGTTAACTGCGGAACATTATTAAGCATGTAGTTTTCAAGTGAGCGGCTATCGCTGTAGTCTATTGCGCGCCATAATTTTACGCTAAAGCAGTCACCCACATTAACCACGCCGACGCCTTTTGGGGTACCGGTCATCACAATATCACCGTCTTCTAAACTGATAAATTCAGTTAACGATTGCTTAATGGCAGATGTGCTATACATCATTAAGTCGCTGTGACCCACTTGGATAACTTTTTCGTTGATTGATAATTGAAAAGCCCACTTTTCGCAGGCTGATTTACCTAATGAATCAAGGGGAATAAAGTCACTGAATAGCGCCGAGCCGTTAAAGGCTTTTGCCCGTTCCCAAGGTAGTTGCTGGGTTTTGAGGCTAGATTGCAGTGCCCTTTTGGTTAAATCTAAACCGACACCCACTGCTGAGAACTGATTGTTTTCCATAATAAAACATAACTCAGTTTCGTAATGAATAGGCTCTTGTTGAAAGGCAATAAGCTCTGTTGTGATGGCCGAATTGGGTTTTAAAAATACCACCATATCTGCAGGTATCTCATTGCCCAGCTCTTGGATATGATCGACATAGTTACGACCAATACAGACGATTTTAGAAGGCGTCATCTTTACAGGGCTTGAAGTTGAAGTTGAAGCCGATGGGCTAGCGGTTGGGTTGATGATTGATACGGAATGTAAAGCCACGATAAGTCCTTATTTTATGACTCAGTTTTGTGAATAAAAACCAATTTAAATTAAGCGCCAAGCAAGTATGATGCGGATGAATCTACCAAAAATCTTCCTGATAATGCCCTTCTGCCCAGCAGCATTCTAAATTGCATATTGTCACGAGCAGTCAATGTCAGCTCAATATCAAAATGATGCTCACCAATGATAATCGGCGTTTTTATCACATAACGGCTGGTTATATGTCCGCCAGAATCTTTGACATTACGACGATCAAACACCGCAAACTCACACACAACTTCACGCAGCGACTTTTGCTGAGGATGAAACCACACTTTAATCCAATCTTGGTCATTTTTTATAAAGGGTTCAATTTTAAAAGCATGTAAGCATGATGTTTTGGCGCCGGTATCAATTTTCATATTGACCCGTTCATTAGCAATTTCTGGAAATGTGGCCCATTCACACCAACCAAGCACTTGTAACGATGTCGTCATGGTAAACCTTTAACGTTTTCTGTTTAATCCCAAGGCTAGACTATCAATACTGCAATAATTAGCCTTTGACAGTGCATAGCGCTAGCTTAATATAAGCCTTTCTGATACTTAACCCTAGCTGTTAATAGATTGAATTTAACCTTAATCTATATGATTGAACAAGTATTTGAACTAATGGTTATCATATGCCGTTATGAGACAATGAATGATTAAGACTAATAAGGCTGCCAATGTATTCTCAACAAAGCTTTAATTTTTTAAGTCAGTTAGCTGATAACAACAACCGAGAATGGTTTAAGCAACATCAGCAAACCTATGAAGATTTGGTGCGCACCCCAACCCTTAAGTTTATCGAAGCCATGCAAGGGCCCATCCTCAGCTTATCGCCAAGGCTGACTGCAGTACCTAAAAAAGTCGGTGGCAGTATGATGCGCCCTCAACGAGACAGTCGATTCAGTAAAGATAAAAGCCCTTATAAGCTTAACGTCGGTATTCAGTTTCGGCATTTTCAAGCAAAAGATGTCCATGCCCCGGGCATATATTTACACCTTGCCAATGATGGTTGTTTTTTAGCGGCAGGAATATGGCATCCTGAATCAAAAGCCCTCAATGCCATTCGTCATTGTATTGATGAAAACCCTAACGGTTATAAAAAGGCTTCGGTACAATTAGCCGCAGCTGGGTTTGAGTTATCTGGGGACCGTTTAATAAGACCACCGCGTGGATTTGATAAAGATCATCCATTCATTGAAGAATTAAAGCGCAAAGATTTTATTGCCATCAAACCTGTCACCATTGAGCAAGTCTGCGCTGATGATTTTGTTAATTTCTGCGCTGAAGAGTTCAAGCATACCATTGGTTTAATGGGCTATTTATGCTTTGCCTTAGACTTAGATTTTTAGTGATAATGACTTATATCATCGTGATAAAACGGCCGTGGATAGAGTTTGCTTTAAAGAGATAAACATTCGCCGCTAAACGAGACTAACCAAGACACTGAAAACCGTGTCGGTGAATTAGCGGACGACTATCCAAATTTCAACTAGTATAAAACTAGAGACTAACATCACCAGCAGGCATTTAATATGACAGCATTCTCGCGCCTATATTCTGCCATTAACCCAAAAGAACTCAGCAAAGAAACGATGATAGTGCTGATGGCGCTGTATTTTGCGCTGGTGATTAACTTTGGGCTTATCCAACGTATTTTTCAATTATCAGCTGATAGCCATTTAGTGTTCTCTCTTACGCCGGCGCTCGTACTCTTGGGCATTTTTATCATTGTTTTTTGCTTATTTTCGTCTCGGTTTATCTTTAAACCCTTACTGACAATCTTACTGCTCACCTCTGCAGCAGCCATGTATGGCACCATGAAATACCAGGTATATTTTGATTACGCCATGATTGAAAATATCTTTGAAACCAATACTGGCGAAGCCCTGTCCTATATCAGCACCACGTCTATTTTATATATCGTGGTGTTTGGACTAATTCCAACCATATGGTTGTGGCGAGTGCGCCTAACGCCATCACAAAGCGTAGTTAAATCCTTAATGAGACGCTCAACATTAGTGGTTGTAGGCTTAGGTTTAATAGGAGTCGTGCTGCTAGGCTTTTATAAGGACTATGTGTCCATGGGGCGAAATAATACTTACCTTAAAAAAATGATCATACCAGCCCATGCTTTCAATACGGTAAAATATCTTTATAAAAACAACTTTGTCACCCCCTTGCCTTATACCGTTAGAGGCCAAGATGCACGCTTAATCGATATCAACCCAACTAAGCCAACTTTATTTGTACTGGTCGTCGGCGAAACAGCCCGCGCTCAAAATATGGCTTATTACGGTTATCATCGAAACACCAATCCTTACACTGAAAATTTAGACTTCATTATTGTTAATAACGTCAGCTCATGTGGCACCGCGACCGCGCATTCATTACCTTGCATGTTTTCCGACCTCACTCACGATAATTATAACCGTGAAAAAGCACTGGCCAGTGACAACCTACTAGACATTATTCATACAGCAGGCGCAGAAGTGGTGTGGCTTGACAATGATGGCGGTGATAAACATCTGGCAGCCCATGTGATTGAGTTTAATATTCCGACTGACTCAAGTGATGACTTGTGTGACGGTAGTAGCTGTTATGATCAAGTTCTGGTGCGCGAGTTCGCTTCACATATCGAGCAGAGATTAGAAAACAAGCAGCAAACCTTAACCAATCAATTATTGATATTGCACACGATAGGGAGCCATGGGCCTACCTATTTCAAGCGTTACCCTAAAGATAAGCAGCATTTTAGCCCCGCCTGCGAGCGCAGCGATCTTGAAAATTGCAGTGATGAAGAAATCATCAATGTCTATGACAATACCTTAGTTTATACCGATTATATTTTGTCAGAAATCGTAAAACT
Source organism: Shewanella sp. 3_MG-2023 (assembly GCF_030548765.1). Taxonomy (NCBI): domain Bacteria; kingdom Pseudomonadati; phylum Pseudomonadota; class Gammaproteobacteria; order Alteromonadales; family Shewanellaceae; genus Shewanella; species Shewanella sp. 3_MG-2023. The sequence continues at coordinate 74,696 of NZ_JAUOSH010000021.1, forward strand.
ATTAGAGCTATATGCCAGCGATTATGAAGTGGCAATGATGTATATCTCTGATCATGGTGAATCACTAGGTGAAAGCGGCATGTATCTTCATGGCACCCCTTATGCCTTTGCGCCAGCAGAGCAAACCCATGTGCCTTGGTATCTATGGTTACCAGAAAGCTACACCCAGTCAAAGCAACTCGACCGTCAATGTATCATCACGCAAGTGAGTCAGGGGACACATTCCCATGACAATTTGTTTAATACGCTTATCGGCTTGTATGGCATCGATACCCATTTACTCGATACTTCGCTTGATCTTAGCCATTCTTGCAAGCAAACAACTGAGCTTTTGGGGACAAAATAGCATTTAGTGATAGCGATTTAATCTCTGCTATCACTCGTCGCCCTCAAACTAGTCGCAATAAATATGGCCTAAATTAGCCGCCGAATTAGATTTTTAATCAACTTCATCTATATTTATCTAATAAATAAAATGATTAACTATCAGCCCGTTAATTACGTACTCACCGACAATGTTAAAGGCTCACGGATGATAAAAATGCGCTTTTCCCGAGCTTCGACTCGATACTATTTCACCGCCCTTTTGGCCTTTTCACTATTACTGACGCAATCTTTTGCCCATAGCGCGCCAAAGAATATTAAATCCATCGTTAATCGCGCTGAGTCCCCAAGGGTTGGTACCGAAGAACTGATACTCCCCTACGCTTTCAGCACTGACTCAATGGGATTAAACTTAGGCATTGGCACTATGGTCAGTGGTTATGGACAAGAACAAATGACGATTGGCGCTACTGTCTATGGTGGCGATGTCAGTTACGGTGTTGGCGCAGGAATTTGGAACTTTAAAATACCACGAACCGAACGCTTCTTTTTAAGTGCCGTTGGCTTTGTCGGTTATTATCCACAGAAAAAAGCCTACGCAGGGGGCACCTTAAATTATACCCCTGCAGGCACACCTATCCCTGGTAGTAATGACTCATCAAATGAACAGTTTTTACAAGCTGATGGCTCGTCAAACTGGTGGAATATACAGCTTGAATACACTCTGCCTATTGGCGCAACACGTGATAAAGGCCAAGTACACTATGAACTAACCCGCGGCTTGCTGAGCTCAAAACCCTCTGGCGGTGACAGCTGGAATCCGCTTGAGTCTGGAGCCACAGTGGCGACACTGAAACAATTTAACCGCTTTGAAACCTTTGAATTTGAAGACGGAGAATTAGATGGCGCCGTTCATGCGATGAGTTTAGGACTGCTTTATGATAATACCGACTTTTCACGAAACCCCAGTTACGGCAGTAAGCAGTTTGTCGCCATTTCCCATGATGCGGCTTGGCTAGATTCTGATAATCAGTGGACATTTATCGAATTTGAAGCCAGTAAATACTTCTCTTTTGGCGCCTCCGACTGGGCATCCCAGCGTATATTAGCGTTAAATTTTTGGACAGGTTACTCGCCCTCATGGAAGCTTGAGTATAACGACGAAGGAGGCAGGCGGATCACCAATGATGCCCCTTACAGCGAAGGCGCAACACTTGGTGGTTTTTATCGAATGCGCGGTTATGACAACAGTCGTTTTCATGATAAAGCCTCCATATACGGCACTGCAGAATATCGCTATACCTTCAAAAACAACCCCATCGAAGATGTAAACTGGCTTAAGTTTTTACGCCTAGATTGGTTTCAATTAGTGGGCTTTGTTGAAGCAGGCCGCGTTGGCGAAGCTTATACTGCCAATGAATTATTAACCGATTTAAAGTTTGATTATGGCGTGTCACTTAGGGCATTAACTGCAGGGATTATCATAAGATTTGACCTTGCCCAATCAGATGAAGCGACCAATGCTTGGGTGATGGTAGACCATCCGTTTTAAAAGAGCGCTTTACTAAATTGTCTTTTATCCACAAGAATGGAAGGCGACTAATCTAAGGATTAGTCGCATTTGAGGTCACATCCCTTGATTTAACCGCTGTTGACCTTGCAACCGCGGATTTAACAACAGTAGCAGTCATGGTAAACTGCAGCACAATTATCCCCATTGCGCTGCAAAGCCAACCTGAGTGAGTCATGGAACCAGTTAATCAACCCCATCTTCAAGCTAATACTCCCGCAGAAAAAAGAGCATTAAGCTACTCTGCCACCATCAAAAAGTTATTCGATGAAGTATTAGACACTAAAATGCCTGCTGATAGGATTGTGGCGAACTACTTCCGTGAGCACAAAAAACATGGCTCAAAAGATCGCCGCGTGATCCGCGAAACCTTATTTGGGCTATTTCGTTGGTGGGGTTGGCTAAAACAGCTTGGTTCTCAGCATGAGCAACAAACTTGGTATCAAATGCTCAGCACTTGTGCCTTACTTGAGCATCATCAATGGCGTCAGTTTGCTGATGCGTGGCAACACTTTGGCGGCTTAAGCCCCGAACAAATCAGCTTGATAAATCACACCATTGACGCTAATGATGTTGCTAACTCATCTAATCCGCAATCAAGTACAAACTTTGATGTTAGCCATAAAAATAGCCTTATGGGCCAGTTATTCACGACCATTGAATTTGCTGAAACTCAACTATTACCCGATTGGTTTTGGGCGCTATGCACCATTGATGATCAGCAAAACAAACTAAAATTGATTGAAGCCATGAGTGGCCGTCCTCCCATTTGGGCAAGAGCGCAGCGCATTGATACAGCATCAGCTGTTACCACATTACAAGCAGCTGGTATTGATGCCCTAGCCAATGAATACTTTACTGATGCATTAAGCCTTGGCAGCAAAAGCATTAACCTCAATGACGTTGATTTATACAAACAGGGCAAACTTGAAATTCAAGATTTAGCCTCGCAAGTTATCGGCAATGTCTGTCAGCCTTTAGCAAACGAGCAATGGTGGGACACCTGTAGTGGCGCCGGCGGTAAGACATTACAGCTGCGCTCATTGATGCTGCAAAATGCCGCCTCAAACAACAATACAGCAGGTACTATTACCTCATCAGATATTCGTTCAAAAGCCCTAGAAGAGCTTAATAAGCGCGCTAAACGAGCAAACTTTGACAGCATTACTGTGGCGCGCTGGAAAAGCGATGCTTTACCGGTAGCCAAAGCCCATTTTGATGGCGTACTGGTTGATGCCCCATGTAGTTGCACTGGCACATGGCGCAGAAACCCAGATATGCGCTGGATAGATGAGCCAAGCTGTATCGAAGATAAACCCGCACTGCAGTTAGATATTTTAACTCGCAGTTCAAAGGCGGTAAAACCAGGCGGCAAACTCGTCTACGCAACCTGCTCATTATCACCGCTTGAAAACGAACAAGTGGTGCAGCAATTTTTACAACACAATAGTGACTTTGAGTTGATCACCAGCGTACACCCATTTACCCAAGCTAAGCTTGAGCATATTACCGTATGGCCCTTTGAAGCCAATAGTGACGGCATGTATGTGGCGAGAATGATGAGAAAGTAATGTCCCTATTTATCAATAAACGATGACAATAACTATTATCAAAAAAGGCCTTCACAAATATTTGTGAAGGCCTTTTTAATTATTCAATGGCAGCACTCAATAGCAGTACTGTACGCCCGTATTAAAATTTGATAAAAAATATGGTTACCATGAACGGTTATAACTCAATAGTTTAATAATTTTCTGAGGGCGGATATCGTTTTCTTATAATAAAGTTTGTTACTTTAGTGTGCCGCACTTGTTCAAGCTCTCTGAATAGCAGGAATAATTATTAGGCACACTTTACATCCTTTATATTAATGCTTTTTGAGCCGCTTCAATATTTTTTACTCTAGCCATAAGCACCATAGGATCAAATGTGGATTCTTTGAAGCCAAACCTTGTGTAAAAATCTTTGGCTGAGAAGTGCTTTCTACCATGCTTAAAACCAAGCCTTACGATAAGTAACCGTTATCTGTTAAATAGCTAATCACTTGTAAAGCGCACTGCTCAATATCTAGCTCTGCAGTCTTCACATGAATTTCAGCATTCGTCGGCGCATCATAAGCTGAGTCAATGCCGGTGAAGTGTTTAATCTCGCCCGCTCTGGCTTTTTTATATAACCCTTTAGGGTCGCGTTGTTCGCAAATCGCTAACGGGGTATCAATAAAGATTTCGATGAATTCATCTGCTGCCAACAGGCTTCGCACCATGTCGCGATCAGCTAAAAAAGGCGAAATAAAAGCAGTAGACACAATCAGCCCCGCATCGACAAATAGCTTGGATACTTCACCAACTCGTCGAATATTTTCAACTCTATCAGTATCAGTAAAGCTTAAGTCACCATTTAGGCCATGGCGAACGTTATCACCATCGAGCACATAGGTTTTACAGTTTAGATCATGAAGCATTTTATCAACTGCGTTGGCAATTGTAGATTTACCAGAGCCACTTAACCCTGTGAACCATAAAACGGCAGGCTTATGACCATTTAGCTTAATGCGCTGTGCCCGAGACACACTTGCCAAGTGCCAAACAACATCTGTTGACTTGTCACCAAGCACATTAACGTCTTGGTAGGGTGTATTTGACATGATTATTCCTTGTTCACTTTTTAGTTCTGTTAATACTGACAAATATTATGTTTTTATTGTTTAAAGCTGCCCATTAAAACGGGAAAAATATTGGCACGCTGATGTTCACGATTAAGCCGTAAACAATACTGACGGGCAAACCGACTTTGACAAAGTCTTTTAGCTTATATTGCCCTGCATTAAACACCATTAAATTGGTTTGATAACCGTAAGGGCTAATAAAACTGCCACTGGCAGCAAATGCCACAGTCATCACAAAAGGTAAAACATCCACCCCAAAACCGAGCGCCAAACTATAAGCAATGGGAAACATTAGCGCTGCAGCAGCATTGTTGGTCACTAATTCAGTCATCAACCATGTGAGAATATAAACCATAATCAAGGCAATATAAGCATGCTCTTTATCGACACTCTGATTAACCACATCACCAATTAATTCGACAACGCCAGCATTAACCAATGCATGGGAAAGTAAAATGGCAGAGGCGACGATGAGCCAAATATTGACCGGTAATCGGCGCATCACTTCATTGACGTTAAGTGACTGACTAAACACCAGTAGCCCTAATAAAATCACTAAGCTTTCAAGTAAATCAATGACCCCAAATGCGGCAAGGGCTATTGAAGTTAAAAAGCCACCGACAGCTAACCATGCCCTCCAGCCGTTAAGGCGTATCTCAGTTTCGACGCCGCTAAGCACAATAAAGTTTTTGCTTAAATTACGACGAGATTTAAAATCCTCACCAACAGATAACACTAAAAAGTCACCCGCTTGTAACTCGACTTCACCAAGTTTGCCAGAGACATTTTCGCCATCTCGGCGAATCGCCACCACGGCGGCATCAAATAGTGCTCTAAAGCCGACTTTCTTTAGTGTTTTTCTCACTAAAATACTTTCTTGCTTTACCACCACTTCAGTGAGATTTGAGCCTTTTAAATCATTTTTATGGGCAAATGTTTCAAGCCCTGAAAACTGGCCTAATTGTCCTAGTTTTGCAATATCACCACTAAAAATAAGTCGATCATCTTGTTGTAACACTTCTGTTGGCGCGACCGGGGTGATTAACCTTCCCTTTCTAACGACCTCAACTAAAAATAATGACTCTAAATGCCGTAAACCATTGGCCTCGACAGAGCGGCCAATCAGCTCTGAATTTTCGATGATTTTTGCATCAATAAAATAACCTTTATTACCATCAAGAGTCTGTTCATTTTCTGGCAAAAACCTGACACACACAGCTAACACGGCCCCGCAACAAATCACCAGTATTAAGCCGATAGCGGTAAAAGAGAAAAAGGCTAATGAACGCCCTTCAACATCAATATACAGGCTATTTACAATCAAATTGGTTGAGGTGCCAATTAAAGTCAGCGTGCCACCGAGAATTGCCGCGTAGGATAAAGGCAATAATAATTTACTGGCAAAATGATGCGGGTTATTACGTATTGGCGACAAAAGCGTCGCCACCACCGCGGTATTGTTAAGTAGCGCAGAACAAATCGTGGTGACACCAAACAGCCGTAAAAAAGTGGCTTTATAGCCAACAACAATCACTTTTGAGGCAATAACTCTCAGCAATCGGGTTTTCTCTAACCCGAAAGAGCAAATGATTAATAGAATGAGTGTGATTAACCCAGGGTTAGCAATACTCGATAATAATTGCGCTTTAGACACCAACCCAAGTGCAACTAAGGATAATAAGGTCACACCGCACACGGCAGCAGGTCGACTTTGAAATTTTAATAAACCACAAATCGTTAGTATGAAAATACTTATTGTTAAGTATGCATCTGTAGACATAAATAGAAACCAACCTCAAGGATACAAAGTCAAAAAAAGCTGCAAGCTAATCAATCGCATTGCAGCTTTTTGATAAAGCCTAGGTGCTCATCTGTACTAGCTTAGCCTATGACTTTTGCGCCCCAATGAGGGTAATGTTTTCTAACCAATGCATTAAATTCGATTTCAAATGCTGAAGGTTTGGCTTCAGTGGTTGCTGCTTTGCCTTCTAATGAATTTCTTATCATCCCCGCGCCCACGGTGACATTGGTTAGGCGATCGATAATGATAAACGCACCAGTGGTTCGATTGATATCATAAGCATCAAACTGCACAGCTTCATTGACTGCAAAGTTACAGTTACCCATTTCATTAAGTTCAAGTTGATGTGCATCAAATGTCTCTAGGGTGTTCACATCAACTTTGTGATTCACATTCTCGACATAACCATAAACTGATTTACTGCCCATTTTAATGGCATATTCACGATCGACATGTAATGGCTCTTCAGTCATCCACACCACATCGGCCTCAAAATTGCTGCTTGATAATGGCAGTTCATGAGGGCGAACTAGCATGTCACCACGGCTAATATCAATTTCATCTTCTAAGGTGATAGTGATTGCCATGCCGATAGTGGCTTTTTCAAGCTCGCCATCAAAGGTCACTATAGATTTAACTTTACTTTCTTTACCTGAAGGCAAGGTTTTGACGGTATCACCAACGCGGATATCGCCCGATGCAACCGTGCCACAAAAACCGCGAAAATCCAGATTTGGACGATTAACGTATTGCACTTGCATACGAAATGGGTGGGTTTTATCTTTGGCAACCGTCACGGTATTTAACAGTTTCATCATGGTTGAACCCGGGTACCAAGTCATGTTGGCACTCTCGTTGACGACATTGTCGCCCTTTAATGCTGAAATCGGCACAAAGCGAATATCGTTAAACTGCAGGTTTTCAGCAAACTCACGATAGTCTTTCTTAATATTTTGATAAACGCTTTGGTCGTAATCCACCGCGTCCATTTTATTGATGGCAATGATGACGTGCTTAATACCCAACTGAGAGCAAATAAAGCTGTGACGGCGAGTTTGTACTTGCACCCCATGCCTTGCATCAATCAAAATAATCGCTAAATCAGCAGTCGAAGCGCCCGTTGCCATATTGCGGGTATATTGCTCATGACCTGGAGTATCAGCAATAATAAATTTACGTTGCTCGGTGGCAAAATAGCGATAAGCCACATCAATGGTAATACCTTGCTCACGCTCAGACTGCAGGCCATCAACCAATAAGGCTAAATCGAACGACTCATCTGTGGTATTAAAGCGTTTTGAGTCTTTTTCAATGGCCGCCATTTGATCTTCAAAAATCATTTTACTGTCATACAACAAACGACCAATAAGGGTCGATTTACCATCATCAACACTGCCACAGGTTAAAATGCGCAGCATATCTTTATTTTCATGGACGTTTAAATAAGCTTCAATATCTGAAGCGATTAAAGCGGTATTAGACATCATAAATTCCTTAAGCTAACGCGCTGCTCTGAGCGTATATTCAACTGCAGCAACACATTGGTAATGTAATGGTTCAAATAATCAGAAGTGCCAAACACTTCATAAAAATGAGGTTTTAAAAAGCTTAGAAATACCCTTCCATTTTTTTCTTTTCCATTGAACCGGATGAATCATTATCAATCACTCGCCCTTGACGCTCAGATGTTGTACAAAGCAGCATCTCTTGAATAATCTCAGGTAAGGTTTGTGCAACCGATTCAACTGCGCCAGTGAGTGGATAGCAACCTAATGTTCTAAAACGCACCATCTTATGCTCAATGACTTCGCCTTCTTCAAGCTCCATTCGGTCATCATCAACCATGATTAAGGTGCCATCACGCTCTAAAACTGGTCTTTCTGCTGCTAAATAAAGCGATGGGATTTCAATACCTTCAAGATAAATATATTGCCAGATATCTAATTCAGTCCAATTTGATAATGGGAAAACGCGAATGCTTTCGCCTTTATCCACTTTACCGTTATAAATATTCCATAACTCAGGACGTTGGTTTTTAGGGTCCCATCTGTGCTTGTTATCGCGAAAAGAATACACACGCTCTTTGGCACGGGATTTTTCTTCATCACGACGTGCACCACCAAAAGCAGCATCAAAACCATGCATATCTAATGCTTGCTTTAAGCCCTCAGTTTTCATGATATCGGTGTGTTTAGCGCTGCCATGGACAAACGGGCTACAGCCCATTTCTAAACCGCGTGGGTTTTTATGAACGATTAAGTCAAAGCCGTACTTTTCGGCCATTTGATCACGAAAAGCAATCATCTCTTTAAACTTCCAGTTGGTATCAACATGCATCAAAGGAAATGGAATTTTGCCGGGATAGAAAGCTTTACGCGCAAGGTGCAATAAAACCGAGGAGTCTTTACCTACCGAGTAGAGCATGACAGGGTTATCAAATTCTGCGGCGACTTCACGCATAATTTGAATGGATTCTGCTTCAAGTTGCTTTAAATGAGTCAATTGTGTCGACATATCTATTCCAATAAACCTTTAATAATTCATACGCTTTAAACAGACAAATGATGATCCGTCTCATAGCCATGATTGTTAATCCAAAGTTGCATGCAATCATATTACCAGTATCAACTGATAGTAAAAGTTATTAATGAAGGGTTAGCTATAACAAAAAGGAATAAAAAGGATGAAAAGGTTTGTTTGGAATAATGATCTAAAAAGTAATAACTAACTCCTCCAATCATCTAAGTGGTAGAGAGTTACAACTGAAAAGCTAACTGCGAAAGGTTAGATGTTAACCAAAGACACTGGGAGGATTAGGCCGATTAATGAGTTAGCATTTGTGTAGCAGATTACTTAAGCTGAGCTTGACCAAAATCTGTAAACCGTTATAAATACTCTTAAAAAAAGTTATAAAACATCTATATCGAGATTTCTAATCAAAGTTTTAATGGATACTTGCCAATCACAAGCATCGATACCCCAAGCCATTTTTATCTGCTGGCAATCAAGCACACTGTAGGGTGGCCGCTTAGCAGGCAAAGGATAGTCCTGAGTATCAATCCCCTTGAGTGTAGGAACTGTTAGTAACTTAGCTTGTACACTTGCTTCATCGACAATGGCTTTTGCTAAACCATACCAGCTGGTAGCTGTATCGCCGCAGTAATGAAAAGTGCCCCAAACTGTTTTACCCTGCTGAATTTGCGCAGCGATGTTTAATATCGCTTTGGCTAAATCCCCCGCATAAGTAGGACAACCTATTTGATCGGCCACCATCGCCAGAGTCGGTTTAGTTTTGGCTAATCTCAGCACCGTTTTAGCAAAGTTATGCCCAAATTCGCTTATCAGCCAAGACGTTCGAATGATAATGTGCTGCGGCAGAATATCAGTAATCAATTGCTCGCCGCGCCACTTAGACTCGCCATAAATATTCAGCGGATTTGGCACAGCAGTTTCAGAATATGGGCTTGGACTGTTTTCAATTGCAGTTTCAATAGCAGTGTTAGAGGCGGTTGCAAAGGTTGCTTCAAGGCCACCAGCAAGCTTGGGCTCATCTACAGGCAGCGCTGAACTTGCAGCTTGAGATGGCAGCCTGCCACTTTTGCCATCAAACACATAATCGGTTGAGATATGAATAAGTGGAATAGATGCTTTTAGCGCCGCTAAGGCAAGATTCTTCGCCCCTGTGGCATTCACATCATCAGCAAGCTGCTGATGTGTTTCAGCCTGGTCCACTTGGGTGTAGGCGGCGCAATTGATGATTAAATCGGGTTTAAGCCTATCAATCATTTCCATGACCGCATTAGCGTCACTGATCTCTAAATCTGATTTATCTGCCGTGAGAAGTTGTAGCTCATTTGGCATGTATTGAGATGACAAGTCTGTGTTAAGAAAGCTGCTAATATGTCTATGATTATTGTCATTATTCGTGGCTAAAAAGGCGTTATGATCAGCAACGCAGCGTCTGATACTCAAGCCTAATTGACCATTAGCGCCTGTCAATAACAGCTTCACTTTGTGACATCCGCTTTTGGGGTTAACTGCTGATCATTGTGGATTGCTTTTAATGCCTGAAAAGATAACCCTTGTTGATCTTTAGCAGATTGAATGACCTCCCTAACAGGCCAGTTTATGGCTAAATCAGCATCATCCCAGCTAAGGCAGGCTTCATTTTTAGGGTCATAATAATCGCTACATTTGTATTCAACATCACAACACGCTTCTAAGGCCACAAAGCCATGGGCAAAGCCTTCTGGCACCCATAATTGTCGTCGGTTGGTCTCAGATAACTCAATCCCAACCCAAGCGCCATAAGAGGGGGACTGTGGACGGATATCAACAACCACATCAAACACCTTTCCTCTAACGACTCTGACTAATTTAGCTTGCGGCTTCTGGGTTTGAAAATGAAGCCCTCTAAGCACACCATAATGTGAGCGTGAATAGTTATCCTGCACAAAGGATTGATTGGCTTTTAGCAATTGTTGAAAACGAGCTTGTTGAAAGGTTTCCATAAAAAAGCCACGTTCATCTTCAAACACTTGAGGCTCAATGATTTTGACATCAGAAATTGTCGTATCAATAACCTTCATCAACGATGTTCCTCTACGAGTTGGCTTAGGTAAGTGCCATATGCCGTTTTTTGATGAAATTGTGCTTGTTGCTCTAACTCATCAACAGATAGCCAACCATTAATGAAGCCGATTTCTTCAAGACAGGCCACCTTTAATCCTTGGCGTTTCTCAATGGTCTGCACAAAATGACTCGCTTCAAGCAGTGCGTCATGGGTTCCGGTATCAAGCCAAGCAAAACCACGTCCTAATATATCCACAGTTAAGGCTTTTTTAGCCAGATAAGCCATGTTCACATCGGTAATTTCAAGTTCACCTCTTAGTGAGGGTGTAATACTTTTAGCAATGGATACGACCTCATTGTCGTAAAAATAAAGCCCCGTAACGGCAAAGTTGGTTTTAGGGACGGTCGGTTTTTCTTCAATACTTAGGGCAATACCTTTATCGTCAAAATCAATGACCCCAAATCGCGCGGGATCGCTAACATGATAGCCAAATACGGTTGCACCAGACGCTTTGGCTGTAGCTTGTTTTAGCTTTTCAGTAAAGTTTTGCCCATAGAAAATATTATCGCCTAACACTAATGCCACGTTACTATCACCAATAAACTGCTCACCAATGATAAACGCCTGCGCTAAACCCTCTGGCGCTGCTTGCTCTGCATAACTGAGCTTAATACCAAAGCGTTCACCGTTGCCTAATAAGCGTTTAAAGCTGGGCAGATCTTCAGAGGTTGAGATCAGTAAAATGTCATTAATACCCGCCAGCATGAGTACCGATAAGGGATAATAAATCATCGGCTTATCATAGACAGGTAATAACTGTTTAGAGGTGCCAAGGGTTAGCGGAAATAAGCGACTGCCCGTGCCACCCGCTAATATAATGCCTTTATACTGTGCAGAAGTGATGGGCTGCACAGCGCTTAAACTACTCATTGATATTTCCATTAGCGAGCCCAAGTCGGTTAAGGCGGTAGTCACCAGTTAAGATCTGTTGCCACCAGCTAGGATTATCGATGTACCATTTAACCGTTGCAGCTAACCCCAAATTAAAATCATGCACGGGTTGCCAGCCTAACTGTGTTTGAATTTTCGATGCATCAATGGCGTAGCGACTATCATGACCAGGCCTATCGTCAACATAGGTAATTAACTCAGCATAAGATTGGCAGCCTTGCTTAGCCTCTGGTGCCAATTGCTCTAATAGCGCACATATGCTGTTAACCACATCAATATTGGTCACTTGATTAAGACCACCAATATTATAGCTTTGGCCTACTTCGCCATGTGTCAGCACTTGATAAAGGCCGCGAACATGATCCTCTACATGTAACCAGTCCCTTACTTGCAGGCCATTACCGTAAACGGTTAACGGCTTACCCGCTAAGGCATTTAAAATGGTGTGGGGGATCAATTTTTCAGGAAATTGGTAAGGACCATAATTGTTTGAGCAATGACTAACCAGCACTGGCAAACCATAAGTACGCTGCCAAGCATTGACCAAATGATCGGAAGAAGCTTTTGAGGCAGAATAAGGCGAGCTTGGTTTATATGACGTCTGCTCAGAAAATGGCAGTTCATCACTATCTAAGTCACCAAAAACCTCATCGGTTGAAATATGATGAAATCGAAACGCAGTTTTAGCATCAGTTGCTAGCGTGTTCCAATACTCACGGCACACTTCAAGCAATGTGAATGTCCCGATGATATTGGTTTGCATAAAAGCACTGGCATTATCAATGGAGCGATCCACATGACTTTCTGCAGCAAGGTGCATTACCGCTGTCGGTTTAAACTTGGCAAAAACCTGTTTTAGACTATTGGCATCACAAATATCTGCATGAACGAAGTGATATCGTTCTGAGTTCGCGACATCTTTTAATGAATCAAGGTTACCTGAGTAACTTAAGGCATCAAGATTCACGATAGATTCTTGAGTATGAGCTAACAAGTAACGTATTAAGGTGCTACCGATAAAACCTGCACCACCTGTGATTAAAATCATACTCAGTAAACCTTCAACATTAAAATGACCTTTAAAGCGCTTGTATCAAAGTACTTATATCAAAGTGCTTTAAAGGTATTATACGCCAATTATCAATAGAAATTGATGCCTAGCGCATAACAAAAATGCCAGAGTATCAATACTCTGGCATTTAATAGCATAGATAAATCTACCCTGATTGATAAGACAAATTATTAACTTGCCGCTTTAACCACATCCGCAATTGATTGCGCCTGGGTTTGGGTCATATCCGCATCGGTTGATTCAACCATTACACGGATTAATGGCTCAGTACCCGATTTACGCAATAACACACGGCCATTATCACCCATCACTTGCTCAGCAGCTGTTACTGCTTGCTGCACGGCATCAGAGGCAATAATTTCATCGGCGTTGTTGGCACTTAAGCGCACATTGATCAGCACTTGCGGCAGTTTTGTCATACCTGACTTAACTTCAGCTAAGCTTTTACCTGACTCAATTACAGCATCAAGCACTTGCAGCGATGCCACAATACCATCACCCGTGGTGGTATGTTTAAGGCTTAAGATATGGCCTGAGCCTTCACCGCCCAACATCCAACCGGTTTTTTTCAGCTGCTCAACCACGTAGCGATCGCCCACTTTAGCGCGAATAAAGGGAATATCCATTTCTTTAAGTGCCAGCTCTAAACCTAGGTTTGACATCAAGGTACCGACAACACCGCCATTTAACTCACCAGCTTGTTGAAACGCTTGCGCTAAAATAAAGATGATTTCATCGCCATCAACCACATGACCGTTGTGATCAACAAACAACACCCTGTCAGCATCGCCATCTAAGGCAATCCCTAAATCAGCTTCATGTACCATTACTGCAGTTTGAAGGCTATCAAGGTGAGTTGCGCCGCAGCGCTCATTAATGTTTAACCCATCAGGCTTATCATTAATACTGATCACTTCAGCACCTAACTCTGCATACACTTCTTTAGCGATGTGATACGCCGCGCCGTTGGCTGAATCAACCACGATTTTCAAACCCGCAAGGGACTTATTGGTATCAAGAGTGCCTTTACAAAACTCAATGTAACGCCCTGCAGCATCACCAATACGGCGCACTTTACCGAGCTTTGCCGAATCAACACACGACATTGCGCCATGATTAATGGCTTGATCAAGTAAGTGTTCAATTTCTAATTCTTGAGCATCGTTAAGCTTGGTACCCGAGTTTGAGAACAGCTTGATGCCGTTATCGTAATACGGATTGTGTGATGCACTGATCACCACACCTGCATCAGCTCTAAAGGTCGATGTTAAATAGGCAATAGCAGGCGTTGGCATCGGGCCAACCAAGGCACAGTTAATCCCTGCGGCAGAAAAGCCGGCTTGCATCGCGGTTTCTAACATGTAACCACTAATACGGGTATCTTTACCGATAATTACTTCTTTGGTACCTGCTGACGCTAAAACAGTCCCAGCAGCCCAACCTAATTTCATCGCAAAAGACGGGTTAATCGGAAACTCACCCACCTTTCCTCGTACACCATCGGTGCCAAAATACTTACGAGACATAACAACTCCAAAACCAACAGTCCATGTTGGTATAAAACAAAAGTAAGGTCACTTTTTTAAGTGGACGCAAATTATATACGAAAAGCCCGCGCATTTACTCATCTAATTGTGACATTTTTAAGCCACAGCAATCTTTATTGGATTTTGTGGGTTAAAGCAAAGCAGCAAAGTGATTTGGTGCAGCCTTACTGGTATTTAAAGAATTCAAAAATATAAAATGGTGATTATGTAGTGCTGCTATCTGTAGTGGATGAAGAAATCTGGGAGGGTGTAACAGTCTCGAAAAAGACGTGGCTACTTATATGAAATATTACAACTTAGAACGGCTACATTCCGCTAATGGTGATCTGTCACCAGTAGCGTTTGAAAATTCTCAACTAAAAGTGTCCAGTTTGGGTTGACCAGTACAGGTAGTTTAGGTGTGTTAGGTTCGTACTCATGGCATTTACTTATGATAAATTAATATTTGATTACCATAATTAAATGCCATGAATATTGCTACCGAATTAAAATATTTTATTCTTTATACTTGCGATTAAGTGTGAAGCCAACTGCATCGTCCACTTATTGCAAAACATGATAACTTCAGTCATGTGGCACGGCAATCGGTTTTCCATCATCATGACAAGCATAACAAGACATACTCGGCTCTGGGTAACCCATTGACTCCATATGCATTACAACAGAAGAATCGTTGTGGCACTCTATACAAGTCAGATAGTCATGCTCTCTCTGCTCTCGAATAGATTCAATCTCAAGCCTTAACTCTAGTAAGGGATGACTTCTTCGTGGGTAGACTGTAGGATCTTTTGCACGGTCATCACAAGTCACTCTTACTGGGCCGACTTCTGGATTGAACCAAACATCACATACTTCTAATTCTAATGTTCGCTCAGTATCATCAGGGTTACGGTTACTTCGCTCAACAGTAAGCTGCGCATAATTGACTTCTAGGTACACCATTTCAGATAATTGGTTATCCCATACTTCCATCATGCCTTGGTAAGTTGATGGTTTAAATGCATAGGTGGATAAGCTATAACGCCCTTCTTCATCTTCCCGCCAGCTTTTCCACTCAAGCGGTTGTTGATGATATAAAAAAGAACAAGTCTGATTCCCTTCATAGTTATTTACATTATCGGCATAACCAATATAGTTTTGCTCTGCAAAACTCCACTCACAACGATTCCAATTCGCAGCAAGCACTTTGCTCGTAAACGGCAAGTAAGTCGGTACTGTATCCCAAATTATTTTTTGATTATCTATGTCTTCATCTTTAATTTGAGCACTAAATACCCCGCTAGGTAATTCAATTTGCTCGCCAGGATCAACACAGTATTCTTTAAATATCCAATAACCTATTTCATCTTGTTCATCGGTCCAGTAGGTAGAGCATTGCTCTCCTTCCTCTCGAGTACTCATTATTCGTGCACTGTATTTATAATTAAGCTTGTCACCTTTTTTATAGGTCGTTTGAACTGACTCTGCACTTAAAGGCACAATGGGGTATTCATAGCGCTGACTTGAAAATACCGCATGCTGTACCTCTATTGCTTGCTCATATGTTGTCGCTTCATAGATGTCAGTTTCAGATTGGTGATAAACCACGGTGGTTTCACCTTCACCTTGAATATCAAGTAATAAGCTAGACCCTGCTTGAGTCATATCATGAGCGGCTAAATCAGCTAGGGCAACAACATAAGGCTTTTCAAATTCAATGTCAGAAATATCATCTACTGGTAATGAAAGATATTGCTCAGAGTCACCAAAGTAAAAGCTAATTAAAGGTAAGTCTACTGGTTCACGAATTGCTTTGTTTACGGTGATAGTTATTGTTGAAGATAGCTCTGGGTACACATCTGTAGCTAACTGTGTCACAGTGACTTGTGACTCACCCACAGCATGAGGAGTTAACAGTCCTTCTGAGTCAGTACTTAATATTTCATCCTGCGAGCTTTCAAAAAGCAAATCACCATCATGCCCACCATTAATCGTTAGTTTCTTGTCATTATCAAGTAATCTAACGGTTCCAATGTCAACTAAACCTAATGGCGCATAAACAGGAATATTTACCGAGGTAATTTTGTTCTCATATTCACTCGTTATTTTAAGTTGGATCCCTATATTTTCAGCGCCTCCAGAAGTTGGCACATAAAAACTAGCTTCTGTTTTGTCATTGCCAGTGATACTAATTGCAGGACCCGATACCTGTGTCCACTGATATTCGACATCAGCAGGATAATCGCGTTCCCATTGAACACTTAATAACACTGTGCTTTCAGCAATGTATGAATCATCGGAATGCTCAATAGTAAAAGCTGGCATTACAGGTACGATAGGGCTTTCCCCCTCACCAGGGTTCTTATCCCCTTCATCACCACAATCTACTGTACAAGGTGGTGAGATCGGAGTGCCCTCATTAGGCGGTAGCGGTTTCTGAGTCTCAGAATCAGACCCACACGCTGTAAGTAACATACAGATAGTAATAAGTAGTATTTTTTTCATGTCATTTCTTAGTTGGGCGGGGAGTAATAAAAGTGAGTTAAAGTGTTAAAATCTTATTCAACTCTAAAGTAATGTACATTCTAAACAGAAGGCACTTATGAGTTAAGCGAAACGCTGGTAGTAGCTTAGAAAGCGCTAATATTCTTACAATTGTGCTCAAGTCCTTTCACACAACTTTCAATCAACATAACAACAAAGCAAATCAGCAACTTTTGTTTTGCTGTTTGAGCTAAAAAATCAAGAGAAGTATTGATGATTTTGAATGGTATATGAGCTAATTCTATAATCAAGATATGGAATTACTCATATTAGGAGCCACCTAATGTTCACAGGAGCAGTAAACTACTGGATGCCTTTTGTTGCAGTTGGGATGTCGCTTATTGTTTGTTTAGGGATATTAATTTATTCGTTGATGACATTCGATAAAAAACAAAACCACCACTAAATAGATAGTTAGGCCTATTAGGTGTTTTAAAAAATGCTGTTAGAGACTGTAACTAATTTTGTGTAACTGCTTATCAACACGTACTCTATAGAGAGTCAAGGATAGGCAGACACTCATGAACAAAAAAGATATTGAAGCTTTTGCTAAAGAAGCTGCTAAAAGCATTAAAACACCAGAAGACTTAAATCAATTCAGTCTGATGCTCAAAAAGATAACGGTCGAAGCCGCTCTTAATGCCGAAATGGATGACCACCTGGGCTATGAGAAACACCATAAATCGACTTCTGCTAATAGCCGTAACGGTAAAACCAGCAAGCGCATTCAAACTGAAGATGGTCAATTTGAGCTTGATACGCCGCGAGACCGTGAAGGCAGTTTCGAACCTCAGTTAGTTAAAAAACACCAGTCCAGATTTACCTCTATGGACGATAAAATATTGTGGCTCTACGCTCAAGGCATGAGTACTCGTGATATCGTTCAAGCCTTTGATGAATGGTACGGCGCAGAGATATCACCCACGTTAGTTTCTCGCGTTACCAACGCCGTTCTAGAGCAAGTTATTGAATGGCAAAGTCGACCTTTAGATGCCATTTACTCAATCGTTTACCTTGATTGTATCCTCGTAAAAATCCGTCAGGATAAGCGCGTTATACAAATCTATTTTCTTAGCGTTAGGCATTAACCTTGAAGGTCACAAAGAGCTAATGGGGCTTTGGATAGCTGAAAATGAAGGGGCTAAATTTTGGTTAGGTGTCCTCACTGAACTACAGCAACGAGGCGTTGAGGATATTCTCATCGCTTGTGTTGATGGCTTAAAAGGCTTCCCTGATGCTATCAATACCGTTTATCCAGATACTCATGTACAGCTCTGTATCGTACATATGGTCAGAAATTCATTAAAGTACGTATCGTGGAAAGACTACAAGGCAGTCACTGCGGACCTTAAAAGCATCTACCAATCAACAACGGAGGAGGAAGCTTTACTTGAATTAGACCGTTTCAGCGATACCTGGGATGAGCAATACCCCCAAATCAGCAAGTCATGGCATAATCATTGGCACAACTTAAATACGTTTTTCAATTATCCTCAGGATATTCGTAAGGCCATTTA
>NZ_JAUOSH010000022.1:0-92889 GCF_030548765.1 Shewanella sp. 3_MG-2023
TTTGACAAGACTCCTCCTTCTTCTAAATGTTCAGGCCTTCACCATGTACCATCCATTACGATGGGCGTTGGGCTACTCGGCAACTGCTCCTGCGTTGCTCTACCTCCTGCATCCATGCAGTCGTATGCCGTCTGCTGAAATCTCCATGGAAGGAGTGAATGCCAAAAAATGTCGGGAACATTTTAGGTCTTCTGCTTAATCACATGCCAAGTTACCCCGTCATGCGCTATCGGTTTCCATCTGATTCGCTCTTTTCAGTCGATGGCGCTGAAAAGCCAAGGCACTTATAAACCAGAGCCTTACTGGTTAGCTTGTACAAAAACTTCGCGATCGCGAGTTAAGCAGATCTCCCCACTCTTTATTGGTAGATAAGAGCATGAACTTTCTTTGCACTGCTGCATCATTTACGGTGGCCATTAGATCACGTGATTTCGTCGTCTTGTACCCTTGCTTCGCGGGGCAGACCCTGCCAACTCATCTCTAGCCTACGCCTCATATGATGTTCTTGTTCATCAGCTCGCCTGTTGCCGATAAAAAAGTGCTAGCGGCTTCCTCCAGACCAATCCTCACGGATAAGCCCTTGCCATTCGCTAGTAGTTAACGTTTAATAACAGTATGTTATTCTCTTTTAGAAAGAGTAACGGTGATCTTCCTACAGAGGACTTTCACCTCATTAGTTCATGCCCATGCTGGGCGTACACAAGTCACTGCACTCGGAAATTTTACTCGCTTCGCTCCCAAAATTCCGGTGAGTGAGGCGTTAGAGGACCTTTTAAATGAAATGGATGTATTTACTTACTTTGGTTATTTCTTTGAATGCTCACGCAATTGTTATAAGGCATGACGTACCAGATCAAAAATATCAAGACGCCGCAAAAAGCGATAATTCAACTGTTACATTTTATGGGATTTATCAGGGTGAGGAAATCGTCGAAGGTACGGGTGCACTTATCGCTAGAGATTGGGTTGTTACAGCGGCGCACGTTGCTAAATACTTAAAGAAAGATGGAAAAGTACTGTTCAAAAACTCTCAACATAAAATTGAACAAGTAGTAAGCCATCCGTTGTGGGAGGATAAAAAATTCCCAAACGATATAGCTCTTGTCAAATTGACCAAGCCAATCGAGTCTGCAACGATTGCTAGTCTGTATACGTCTAGCAACGAAATTGGAAAAACAGCAACTTTTATTGGTCGTGGGGATCATGGCAATGGTCTCACTGGAGTAACTGGTGCAGACGGCAAAATCAGACTGGCAAAGAACCAAGTTGATAGTGCGGAAGATCAATGGATAAGGTTTATTTTCGAACAAGGAGATACAGCTCTGCCTTTGGAAGGAATAAGCGGCCCCGGAGACTCGGGAGGGCCTGCTTATGTGAATTTGGACGGGCAATTATACATTATTGGTGTTAGTTCATGGCAGAACGCGGAACCCACTGAGTGGAGAGAGGCCAGATATGGAGTTATCGAAAACTATTCAAGAATTTCACACTTTAAAGAGTGGATTAAAAAAACAGTGGCGGGCGGGGTCCTCTAACAAAACGCTTAACTCGCTCACTTCGTTCACTGGGACAGTAACGCAGCGGCGCTCCGCGATTATGCCGCTACGTCACTGCCCGTTAGCTTAGCGTTATACGTAGTCAGGGCTGCGTAAATAAAGACTAGAGAAAGGGCATGAAAAAAGGATTAATAATATTCGCATGGATTTCAATCATTGGTAGCATTGGCGATGGGCTAATCGCAATTTACGGGAGCTATTTAATCTTACTTGATTCAACTGTCGGGATCGGAATTTCGGTCGAAAGCCTGATTAAAAGTCATATTGGCTTTTTGTATTGGGTAAAGCAAGTAGCTATTTATGTAATGCCTCCCAATGTTGTTACTTGGTTGTTTGGACTTCCTGCATTGGTATATTTCCCTATTAGGGTGATTTCAAGTGTCCTTATTGGTTGGTGGGTGTTACGAATTGCAAAAAACATGTCCTAAAAAACATAACGGGTATGCGTATAACAAAGCAATATTGCTTCGTTCGCTGCGCTCACTGGACCTCCGTTTCGGCGCTTCGCGCCTACACTACGGCCGCAAATTGCGGCGTTAATTCATCGAAATTTTAATCTGAAACTCACAGATAGAGTTAAATGTCTAACGCGTTTCTATCCAGAAATGAGTTAGCAATACTCTCCACACAAGTCCCATCCAATAAAAAGGCGACCATTTGGTCGCCTTTTTGCTGTTAACTCAATCTAGGTTAAGTGAAGCTTAACCTAACTTAACCCGTGCGTTACGGAACATACGCATCCATGGGCTGTCTTCACCCCATTCATCTGGGTGCCAAGAGTTGGCAACGGTTCTGAATACTCGTTCTGGATGCGGCATCATAATCGTCACTCGGCCATCAGTGGTAGTTAATGCGGTAATCGCATTTGGCGAACCATTGGGGTTTTGTGGGTATTGGGTTGCTATAGCGCCATTACCGTCAACGTAACGCAGTGCCACTGTGCCTGTCGCTTCAGCGGCGGCTAAGGCTTCAACTGACCTAAACTCAGCGCGGCCTTCACCGTGTGATACTGCGATTGGCATACGTGAACCTTCCATACCTTCAAAGAAGATTGATGGGCTCTTTTGTACTTCAACCAAACTCGCACGTGCTTCAAAACGTTCTGAACGGTTACGGACAAAGTGTGGCCAATGTGCACTTCCTGGAATGATTTCTTTCAGGTTAGATAACATCTGACAACCGTTACATACACCTAATGCTAGCGTGCCATCACGTTCAAAGAACTGTGAGAACTCACTGCGAGCACGGTCGTTAAATAAGATTGACTTAGCCCAACCTTCACCTGCGCCCAGTACATCACCGTAAGAGAATCCACCACAAGCCACTAGGCCTTGGAATTCTTCTAGGTTGATGCGACCCGATAAAATGTCAGACATATGCACGTCGCGGCTTTCGAAACCTGCGCGATCAAAGGCTGCTGCCATTTCAACGTGGGAGTTAACCCCTTGCTCACGGATAATCGCCATCTTAGGTGCGACACCTTTTAAGATAAATGGCGCGGCAACGTCTTCGCTTGGGTTAAAGCGTAAATCAACTGTAAGACCTGGGTCTTTGGCTTGCTGCTTAAGTTCAAACTCTTCTTTAGCACATTCAGGATTGTCACGTAGTGACTGCATGCGATAAGTGGTTTCAGACCACATGGTGCGCAGTGCTACGCGGCTGTCACTAAATACTGGCGTCTGGCCATCAACGATAGTGATTTGATCATCTTTGGTTAGCTTGGCAATATATTGGCAAGACACGCCCACGGCAGCGAACTGAGCTTGAATGTTAGCTGAATCAGCTTTAGACACCTGAATAACCGCGCCTAACTCTTCATTAAACAAGCGCTCAAGGTCTGTGCCTTTAAGTGCTGCTAAATCAATATTAAGGCCGGTATTACCCGCAAATGCCATTTCCACTAGTGTCGTGAATAAACCGCCGTCACTGCGGTCATGATAAGCAATGACTTTTTGAGCAGCGACTAATGGCTGAATCACTTCAAAGAAGCTACGTAAGCTTGCTGCATCATCTAAGTCTGGCGCCACATCACCTAACTGGCTGTAAACTTGAGCTAAACAAGAACCGCCTAAACGGTTTTGACCATTAGCCAAATCAATCAGTAACAGTTCTGTATCGCCTTTATCAGTGCGAAGCTCTGGAGTCACAGTGTTGCGAATGTCTTTGACCACACCGAATGCAGTGATAACCAGTGACATTGGTGAAGTAACAGCTTTATCTTCACCGGCTTCGTTCCACGCAGTTTTCATCGACATTGAGTCTTTACCCACTGGGATAGTTAACTCAAGTTCAGGACAAAGCTCTTCACCCACTGCTTTTACTGCTTCATAAAGACCGGCATCTTCACCTGGGTGACCTGCTGCCGACATCCAGTTAGCTGATAATTTAATATGCTTGAATGAACCAATATCAGTACCCGCAATGTTTAAGATTGACTCGGCGACGGCCATACGAGCTGAAGCGCCAAAATCAAGTAATGCTAATGGAGTACGTTCACCAATAGACATGGCTTCACCGGCGTAGCTGTCATAACTTGCTGCAGTTACGGCACAATCAGCAACAGGAACCTGCCAAGGTCCAACCATTTGGTCACGGTTAACTAAACCTGTTACCGAGCGGTCACCAATGGTGATAAGGAAAGACTTATCGGCCACAGTTGGTAAATGCAAGATGCGCGATACCGCTTCTTTAAGGTCAATATTAGCGGTTTCGAGCGCTGAAAACTCAGCATTGGCAGTGACCACATCGCGGCTCATTTTAGGTGCTTTACCTAATAAAACCTCAAGGGGTAAATCAATTGGCTTGTTGTCAAAGTGGCTATCTTCAAGGGTGAGGTGCTGCTCTTCAGTTGCATCACCTACCACAGAAAACGGCGCACGTTCACGCTCACAAATTTTCTTGAAGGTTTCTAAATTCTCAGGTGCCACAGACAGAACATAACGTTCTTGAGATTCGTTACACCAGATCTCAAGTGGGCTCATGCCCGGCTCATCAGATGGTACGTTACGTAAATTAAACAATGCGCCTCTGTCGGCATCATTCACCAGCTCAGGGAAGGCATTTGATAAACCGCCCGCGCCCACATCGTGAATAAATTGAATTGGGTTATCGTCACCCATCTGCCAGCAACGGTCGATCACTTCCTGACAACGACGTTCCATTTCTGGGTTTTCACGTTGTACAGAAGCAAAATCTAAGTCTTCGCTTGATTGACCAGAGGCCATTGATGACGCAGCGCCGCCGCCTAAACCAATGTTCATTGCAGGGCCGCCAAGTACAATCAGCTTAGCGCCAACGGTAATTTCGCCTTTTTGAACATGATCTTCACGAATATTACCTAAACCACCAGCAAGCATGATTGGCTTGTGGTAACCGCGTACTTCAACACCGTTATGGCTGGCAACTTCTTGCTCGTAAGTACGGAAGTAACCCACAAGGGCTGGACGACCAAATTCGTTATTAAATGCTGCGCCGCCTAATGGGCCTTCAGTCATGATTTCAAGTGGCGTTACAATACGGCTAGGTTTGCCGTAGTCGCCTTCCCATGGCTGCACAAAGCCTGGGATTTTAAGGTTTGATACGCTAAAGCCTGTTAAACCTGCTTTAGGTTTTGAACCGCGACCGGTTGCGCCTTCATCACGGATCTCACCGCCTGATCCTGTGGCAGCGCCCGGATAGGGGCTAATTGCTGTTGGGTGATTGTGGGTTTCAACCTTCATCAACACGTGCATTGGCTCGGTGTGATAGTTATAAACGCCATCTTGATCAGGGAAAAATCGACCTGCAACAGAGCCTGTCATGACAGCGGCATTATCTTTATAAGCTGATAACACGTTGTCTGGGGTGACTTCGAAGGTGTTTTTAATCATTTTGAATAATGATTTAGGCTGAACTTCACCATCGATAGTCCAGTCTGCATTGAAAATCTTGTGACGACAATGCTCTGAGTTTGCTTGAGCAAACATCATTAGCTCGATGTCGTTAGGATTACGGTTTAAGCGCACAAAGTTATCAACTAAGTAGTCGATTTCATCTTCTGCTAGCGCTAGGCCTAATTGCACGTTTGCCACTTCAAGGGCGCGGCGACCTTCAGCTAAAATATTGATGCTTTTGAAGGGCAATGGCTCAGTGCGTTCAAACAATACTGATGCTGCGGCAAACTCAGGTAAAATCACTTCAACCATACGGTCGTGGATTAAGCCTTTCACTTGCTCTAACTGCTGCGCTGTTAATGATGCTCCTGCAACATAGTAGGCAATACCGCGTTCTAGGCGTTTTACTTTGCCTAAACCACAATTTTGGGCGATGTCAGTTGCTTTAGATGACCAAGGAGAAATCGTTCCAGGGCGAGGTGTTACAAATATCAATGATCCTTCTGGAGTATGAGATTCAATTGCAGGTCCGTAGGTTAGAATGGTTTCAAGTTGCTGATATTCTTTATCATCAAGCTTGTCACTTAAATCGGCTAAATGGACATACTCAGCATAGATTTGCTCAACAGGAAGCGCAGCTGTTTCACAGGCCTCCATAAGCTTTTGAACTCTAAAAGCTGAAAGTGCTGGGGCTCCGCGAATGATCTCAATCACGTCAATTCACCTTATTAATTATAATGGCAGGGTAAGAATTGGCGCTATTATAGGGAATCACACCCTATAAATCACCCACCAAGGCGCGTGAGAACAGTGTTTCCCGTTAACGAAAACAATCAATTTAAATAACACATAAAAGCGCTTAAAATTTAAGCGTTAATTCGCGATTAAAAGCCAATTGTCATTTGGTTTTCTTTAATCAATTCAAACGTATATTTTACTCAGCTTGAGCCGGTTTCTAGGTGAAATAGCAAACTACTGCTAAAATATCTAAAGCGCTGACATTTTTTAAAACGGTATTATATTTTCAGGCTCAACATTGAATAGTGCACAGTGCCTAATACCAATAGCTTACAGATGGATATGACCAAACTTTTAACGATTATTTCATTCAGCTTTTTACTGGTGGCCTGTGAGCCACCTAGGTTTGAAGTCACTGAATTTGTTGAAACCTCCCCCAAACGTACCGTCTTAAAGGTAGGGACGCTTTACGGCTCGCAAACCTACCTCAACTCAGATCTTGGCGAGAGTGGTTTTGATTATGAAATGGCGGCAAAGTTTGCACAGCACCTCGATGTGCCATTAGAAATGGTGCCTTACACCCACAGGCAGCAGTTATTCGCCGCTCTGCGAAATGATGAAATCGATATTGTTGCCGCCGCAATTACCACTACCCAAAACCGTCGTGAACAATTTTTACTGGGGCCAGCTTTATATGAGGTCAATCAAGTATTGATTTATAAAACCGGCACTCAAAAGCCAAGAAATCTTGATAATCTGAGCGGTGATATTTATGTCATCTCTGAGTCTGCGGCGGTGGATACATTAACCAGCTTGCAGCAATCACACCCAAACCTTAAATGGCAGCAAGTGTATGACAAAGACAACGAAGAATTGTTTTCTTTGGTGGCGAAAGGCGAGTTGCTTTATACGGTGGCAGACTCTAAAAGTCTACGAATAAATCAACGCTATTTACCTGAGTTACGGGGCAGTATCGTCCTAGATGATAAAACTGACGTTGTATGGTTATTGCGCCCCAATGGCAGCGACCGCTTAATGGGCTCGTTATTGTCGTTTTGGCATCAGCAAAAACGGAATGGCACCCTTGAGCATTTAAATGAAAAGTATTTTGGCCATGTTAAGCGCTTTGACTATGTTGATACTCGCGCGTTTATTCGCGCTATTGATAATGTGCTACCTGAATACCAAGCCTTATTTGAAAAACATGCTGGCGATCTCGACTGGCGTAAAGTGGCCGCCGCCGGTTATCAAGAGTCCCATTGGAACCCTAAAGCGCGCTCACCCACTGGCGTTCGCGGCATGATGATGCTCACCCAGCCAACGGCAAGCTCTGTGGGGGTGGATAACCGCCTCGATGCAGAACAAAGCATTCGCGGTGGCGCAATTTATTTGCAAAAAATGATCGATCGTTTACCAGCATCAATCCCTGACAGTCAGCGTATTTGGTTTGCCCTTGCCTCCTATAATGTGGGTTTAGGTCATGTGGAGGATGCCCGCAAAATAGCCCAAGGGATGGGTAAAGATCCCAGTGCATGGCGAGATGTCAAAGAGGTCTTGCCGCTGCTGC
Organism: Shewanella sp. 3_MG-2023; assembly: GCF_030548765.1. Classification (NCBI taxonomy): domain Bacteria; kingdom Pseudomonadati; phylum Pseudomonadota; class Gammaproteobacteria; order Alteromonadales; family Shewanellaceae; genus Shewanella; species Shewanella sp. 3_MG-2023. The sequence goes on from NZ_JAUOSH010000022.1 coordinate 7,734, forward strand.
AACAACGCAAATATTATCAACATACTCGTTATGGTTATGCTCGTGGTAATGAAGCGGTTCACTATGTGGAAAACATCCGCCGATATTACGACACCTTAGTGTGGGTCGATAGTCAAAATAAACAGCTTGAACTTATGCAGCAACAAGCAGAAAATGACACCACAGGCCAAGCTAAGACTTCAGCCAATGATGATAAAAATCCAGAAGATATTGTAAAATCAGCGGCGCAATAAAACCGTCACTTACTGGCTTTACACTGTCTAGGGTAACTTTTTAACCATCACCTTTATGCTAGTGAATGCAAGTAAGGGATACGAATTAGCAAATGGGGATTGTGAGCTAACCCAGTTTTAGATTTACAGCGAACCGGGCAGCGATGGTTTGTTTTCGAAAGTGATTTATGCTCGCTTTAACTAATATAAAACCTCACCAATGTAGTAAGGCTTAACATGAGAAGAAACACTAATAACAGCGCTCGTCGCCGTAATGCTATCAAGCTTAAACAACGTAAAATGCTTAACCGCCAGAAATTATTTTTCGCCTTTTTGCAGCAACAAGTCTGATTGCTGTTTCAGTAACTTTTTAAGTGCTTTTTTTTCTTCTCTGCGACGTTTAAAAAAAGCACTTAATTGCCCAGCACACTCGCTCGCTAATACCCCAGACGTCACCTCTAGCTGATGATTAAAATCAGCATGTTGAACTAAATTAACCACACTGCCAGCGGCGCCGGTTTTTAAATCATCTGCGCCAAATACCACTCGTTTTATTCGGCTATGCACCATAGCGCCAGCGCACATGGAACAAGGCTCTAGGGTGACATACAAGCTAGTGTCTAACATGCGGTAGTTTTCAAGCACCTGCCCTGCGGCGCGAATACATTCAATTTCAGCATGGGCTGTGGGGTTATGCTCGCAAATACTTAAATTAAAGCCACTAGCAAGCAACTCATCATCTTTAACCAAGACTGCGCCCACGGGCACCTCTCCTTTGGCTTCTGCTAACCTGGCTTGCGCCATTGCTACTCGCATCCACTTTTCATCAATAGCTGTTTGTTCAGCGGTCAGCTCGGTTTCAACTAATTGACCGAGTTGATTGATCTGCTTATTAACCAGTTTATTCACTGGCTCAGAGCTAGGCTCAGTTTCAGGCTTGGTTTCAAGATCGGCATCAATGATAGGATCTGCAATGTCAGTAGATGTTGGCATGGGGGCTCGATAATTCATAACGCTTTAGTTGTAAAAAATAGCTGTAAAACAGTTAGATTGAATTAGATAGTTTAAAACAAAAAAGACGCCGAAGCGCCTTTTTGTTTATTCAGCAATATCTAAATGGGTTATTCCCATTCAATGGTTGCCGGTGGCTTACCTGAAATATCGTAAACCACACGTGAAATACCATCGATTTCATTAATAATGCGGTTAGATACACGACCTAAGAAGTCATAAGGTAAATGTGCCCAGTGGGCTGTCATAAAGTCGATAGTTTCAACTGCGCGCAGCGATACTACCCAATCATATTTACGACCATCGCCCATAACGCCGACAGAACGAACAGGTAGGAATACGGTAAATGCTTGGCTGACTTTGTTGTAAAGGTCAGCTTTGTGCAGCTCTTCAATGAAGATAGCATCCGCTAAACGCAGTAAGTCACAGTACTCTTTTTTCACCTCACCTAAAACGCGCACACCCAGACCCGGTCCTGGGAACGGATGACGGTAAAGCATGTCGTATGGCAGACCAAGCTCTAAACCAATTTTACGCACTTCATCTTTAAATAACTCACGTAATGGCTCAACTAGTCCCATTTCCATATCATCTGGCAAACCGCCAACGTTATGGTGCGACTTAATCACATGGGCTTTGCCTGTGGCGCTGCCTGCAGATTCAATTACATCAGGGTAAATCGTGCCTTGTGCTAACCATTTTGCATTAACGCATTTCTTTGACTCTTCATCGAAAATCTCAACGAAAACGCGGCCAATGATTTTACGTTTAGCTTCTGGCTCTGCTTCGCCAGCCATTTGCTCTAAGAAACGGTGCTCAGCATTAACGTGAACAATATTCAGTCCGAAGTGATCGCCAAACATTTCCATGACTTGGTTGGCTTCGTTTAAACGTAGCAGACCGTTATCAACAAATACACAGGTCAGTTTGTCGCCTATTGCGCGGTGCAATAGCATGGCCACAACCGATGAATCTACACCACCTGACAAACCTAAAATTACTTCATCGTTACCGATTTGTTTTTTCAGTTTTTCAATAGCATCTTCAATAATTGATGATGGTTTCCAGTTAGCAGGACAGCCACAGATCTCTAGCGCGAAGTGCTCAAGCATGCGCTTACCTTGACGAGTGTGGGTCACTTCTGGGTGAAATTGCACCCCGTAGAAATGCTTATCTTCATTGGCCATTGCAGCGTATGGGCAAGTGTCAGTTTTAGCGACAGTAACAAAACCTTCTGGGATTTCAGATACTTTATCGCCGTGGCTCATCCATACATCCAGTAATGGCTTGCCTGTTTCACTGATGGCATCTTCAATGCTTTTGAATAAGGCTGATTCCGTTTGCAGTTCAACCTGCGCGTAACCGAACTCGCCTTCGCCAACGCCTTGGATCACTTTGCCGCCAAGCTGCTCAGACATGGTTTGCATGCCGTAACAAATACCTAAAACAGGTACGCCAGCATTGAACACATATTCTGGTGCTCGTGGTGAGTTAGCAGCGGTAACGCTTTCAGGGCCACCAGCTAAAATGATGCCGTTAGGAGCAAAACCTTTAATTTGCTCTTCAGATACATCCCAAGCCCAAAGCTCACAATAAACACCGATTTCACGAATACGGCGGGCGATTAACTGCGTGTATTGCGATCCAAAATCTAGGATCAGGATTTTATGCTCATGAATGTTGCTCATGGGTTACCTTATATCTGGTTTGATCTAGTAGGTTTGCTTCAATCTCAAATGCATAATTTCAAATACATAATGAAATTGAAAAAAGGCGCTCAAATAAATGAGCGCCTTATTAATTATTAAGTGCCGCTACGATAGTTCGGCGCTTCTTTACTGATGGTGACATCGTGCACATGAGACTCGCCCATGCCTGCTGAAGTAATTTTAACGAACTCAGCTTTTTCATTTAATTCTTTAATGGTGGCACAACCGGTAAGACCCATACATGAACGTAAGCCGCCCATGTGCTGGTGAATAATCTCTTTTAATTTACCTTTGTAAGCAACGCGGCCTTCAATACCTTCTGGTACTAATTTGTCAGCAGCATTGTCACTTTGGAAATAGCGATCTGATGAACCTTGAGTTTGAGTCATCGCACCTAAAGAGCCCATACCGCGGTATGACTTATAAGCACGACCATTGTATAGCTCAGTTTCGCCCGGCGCTTCATCAGTACCAGCAAACATTGAACCTGCCATGATGCAAGATGCACCCGCTGCCAATGCTTTAGCTAAATCACCTGAAAAACGAATACCGCCATCGGCAATAACCGGAATATCAAGATGCTTAACTGCCGCTGCTGCGTCAGATACTGCAGTAATTTGCGGCACGCCAACACCGGTTACGATACGCGTAGTACAGATTGACCCTGGGCCAATACCCACTTTAACCGCATCAACGCCAGCTTCAACTAGGGCTAATGCGCCTTCAGCTGTTGCAACGTTACCGCCAACAATTTGTAAGTCAGGGAATGATGCGCGAGTATCACGAATACGTTGCAATACGCCTTCTGAGTGACCATGAGATGAGTCAATCAATAATACGTCAACACCGGCTTTAACCAATGCAGCAATACGCTCTTCGTTACCTGCACCAGCGCCAACGGCTGCACCTACACGTAAACGACCTAACTCGTCTTTACATGCATTTGGTTTACGTTCAGCTTTTTGGAAATCTTTAACTGTGATAAGGCCTTTAAGCTTGAAGTTAACGTCAACCACTAGCACTTTCTCAACGCGGTGAGAATGCATTAATGTTTGTACTTCATCTAATTTAGTGCCTTCTTGAACCGTCACAAGACGATCTTTGGGGGTCATAACTTGTTCAACTGTCATGGTCCAGTCAGTGACAAAGCGCACATCACGGCCAGTGATAATACCCACAAGTTCACTTGCGTCATTAACCACTGGGTAACCAGCAAAACCATTGCGCTCAGTTAATTGCTTAACGTCAGCTAAGGTTGTTGATGGATTAACTGTAACAGGTTGCTGAACAATACCCGCTTCGTAAATTTTAACTTTACGAACTTCTTCAGCTTGCTGCTCAATGGTCATATTTTTATGAATAAAACCTAAACCACCTTCTTGTGCCATCGCGATCGCTAAGCGAGCTTCAGTTACGGTATCCATAGCTGCAGAAACAATTGGGGTGTTTAATTCTATTTTTCTAGTCAGACGTGTTTTTAGAACAGCGGTATTTGGGAGGACGGTTGAGTGAGCAGGCACCAGTAGTACATCATCAAATGTTAGTGCGTCATTTCTTAATCTTAACATGCAACATCTCCCAGAAAGTGTAGGGTTTAGAAAGGGTAAATATTGCGGCGGGATTATACCTTGCATATTGGGGTTGGTAAATGGAAAATAGTCAAAAGTTCCGATTGGGTGGCCTAAATTGATGAAAAGCTCAAAAAATAATGTTTACTCCGTTTCGCGATTAAACGGTGAAGTCCGCCAGCTGCTTGAAGGAGAGCTTGGTAAGGTCTGGCTAGAGGCCGAAATCTCGAACTTTGTTTCCCCAAATTCAGGTCATTGGTATATGACTTTAAAGGACAGTCGCTCACAAATTCGTTGTGCGATGTTTAAAGGTCGTAATCAATCAGTCGCCTTTAGACCGGTTAATGGACAACAGGTTTTAGTTAAAGGCGCCATCAGTGTTTACGAGCCCCGCGGCGATTATCAATTACTATTAGAGTCGATGTTGCCTGCGGGTGATGGATTGCTAGCACAGCAATATGAGGCGCTTAAGCTAAAATTAGCCGCAGAAGGCTTATTTGCAACAGAAACTAAGCGCCCTATTCCACAAAATATCCAACGAATAGGTGTGATTACCTCAGCTACTGGTGCAGCCATTCGCGATGTAGTGCATGTGTTATCGCGGCGCGATCCGTCCATTGAAGTGGTGGTTTACCCCACTCAAGTACAAGGTGCTACTGCCAGTAAATTAATTATCGATGCCATCACTACCGCCAACAAACGTCTTGAGGTTGATGTGCTGCTACTCACCCGTGGTGGCGGTTCACTGGAAGATCTATGGTGCTTTAACGATGAAGACTTAGCCCACGCGATTTATAACAGTGCATTGCCCGTAGTGAGCGCTGTGGGCCATGAAATTGATACCACCATCAGTGACTATGTTGCTGATGTAAGAGCGCCGACGCCATCGGCAGGGGCTGAGTTGTTATCTGATGATAAAGGCAATAAAAGCCAAAAATTGACTGCGACTTTCGCGCGTTTAAGGCAAGCCTATCGTCATTACATATTGCATCAAAGCACCCAACTTGCTGAATTAAGCCACCAGCTGCAAAGACAAGATCCTAAAAGGCAACTACAACAGCTTGAACAACGTTTTGATGAAATGCAGTTAAAGCTTGAGTCTGCGTTGCAGCACAAACTGGCCCGCGCCCAAATGAGGCAACAACAATTAAAAAGCCGTTTGCAGCAGCAATCGCCAGTGCACAAACTCACCCTTGAGCAAAACAAAATGACTTATCTAAGTAATCGCTTAAATGAAGCGATGAAAAGCCGAGTTGATAACGCCAGTAAGCAACTCAGTTACAGCGCTCATAAGCTGGAAACCGTAAGTCCGTTAGCCACCTTAAGCCGTGGTTACAGTATTACTAAAGACAGTGATGGCAAGGTAGTTGAACAGGCGAACCAAGTAAGCTCAGGTGACTTACTGGTTACTCAGCTACATCATGGTGAGATTGAGTCCCTAGTTAAATAAATAGTGAAGTAACAGTGAAGTAGAAATGAATAACCACCGCGACGCTGTTAATTAATAAGAGTCACGGTGGTGAGTTAATAAGCTCATGACGTCATACTTTTTCGTCTCATTATTAGCAAACCTACAGCTAAGATTAACATGACACCTGAGGTACTACCGCCACTGACTATCACTTCAGTTTCAATGATTTCTTCTTCAATATAAACCGTATCTCTATCGCTACTTTCTAACGGCAAGGCATATAAGCTATCAGCCTCTTCACTACTGATGGTGGCAACAATATCCCCATAACCCACCTCATATAAATCAATCAGTACGTCATAGTAATCGGTTTTATACCCTTGGGCTAAGGTGGTTAGCACCTCATAACTGTCATCTTCAGCTTCGCCATAAATGGTAAAAATATCGGTGGAGTAATAATGCTGCCACGGGCCGCCATTTCGGCTTAAATACAATTCAGCATAAACATTAGCAGGCTCGCCGACACTAAAGCCGTAAACATCAGCATCAAAGGTCACGGTAAAAGTTTGATAAAAACCATCTTCATCAAAATCATCATATAAATGACTGTAGGCCTGATAAATCGTAAAATCCCTAAGCCCCGGCTGCACATACATCATAGAGGCAGTATTGGTTATGGCATTATTGGTTAAGGTATTTTTAGGCGCTACTTGTGATGTGGTTTGTTTAGATAACTGCGATAACTGCTTGATGCGCACTGAACGCTCAACGGCTAGCGCAGGCTCAAGCTGCTTGGCATTATTTACCAATGCGTTAATGCGCTGCGGGTCAACCTTCACTTGGTTTGGCTTTTCTGAGGCAGTTAATTGTCGCCCTTCACTACTCACTAATACTTTTGCCTGCACTTGATTTGATAAAGCAGCCACATTTGACAAAGCAGCCGCTTCAGAGGCGACAGCAGTGTGTACAAAACCGCTCATCGATAAAAGCACTACTGCCGTCAGCGACCATTTTGAAATAGATAAAGTCATCATAATCAATCCTTGTTTTCAATGCGCTTGGTGAAACCTGCTTTCTATTTAAGTGCATTGAAAATGAATATAAGCTGAACACGTTCAGCTAGAATTCATCAAAGCCATTAGATAATGATTAAAACTACTGCTGTGAGATAGGCAGTTTTGATAGCGAAGCGCTATTTCTATATTGCAGCAGATCTTTTACACTGATGACTGATTTCAAAGATAAATATTCAATTGGACTTGGCAAATGAGCAAAGTAACAACGAAATTACGCATTCCCCTGACTATCTTAATATTGAGTTTTCTCAGTATCGGATTAGTTCAGGCTGCGCCAGTTTCGGGCAATTGGAGTCAACAAGGCATCCATCAACGTGCCCATCAATCACCTAATCAGCATGCGCCCAATCAAAAAAAAACCAACCAGTCGAAAAAGTTAGCGGTTAATAGCTCACAGCAGGCTGCGCAACTGGCTAAAAGGCAATACTCGGCTAAAGTACTGTCGGTGCAATCAACCTCAGTGAACGGCTCTCCTGGCTATCGGGTTAAGCTACTGTCAAATAAAGGCATGGTGTTTTACGCCACCGTCAATGCCCGTTCAGGTTCAGTTTCAAGAAACTAATCTTTAACCGCCATCGTTGCCAAAGCTTAATTTTTAGCAACTAAATTCAAGAGGCTAGGCATGAGAATATTATTAGTTGAAGATGATTTAGGCTTACAACGCAATCTCACTGAGCACCTTCAAGGGGCTAATTACAGCGTCGATATTTCATCTGATGGCGAAGACGGATTGTTTCAAGCCTCTGAATATCAATATGATGCCGCTATCATCGATGTGGGGTTACCTAAAATAGATGGCCTGAGCTTAATTACCCAGCTGCGTGAAAAACAAATCGATTATCCGATTTTGATTTTAACCGCCAGAGATGGCTGGCAAGATAAAGTACTGGGGTTAGATTCTGGCGCAGATGATTACCTCACTAAACCATTTCAGCCTGAAGAGTTAGTCGCCCGTCTCAATGCATTAATCCGCCGCTCAGCTGGGCAAGCAAGTCCGGTGATCAGTAATGGCCCTTTTAGTCTTAATACCCGCACCTTAGCGTTAACGCATTTACAGCAGTCGGTTATTTTAAGTAGCTCTGAATTCAAACTGTTTGAATATTTTATGATGCATCAGGGTGAAGTGATTTCTAAACCCACCTTAATTGAACATATTTACGATCAGGATTTTGACTTGGACTCCAACGTCATTGAAGTGTTTATCCGCCGCTTACGTAAAAAGCTCGACCCTGATAACCAATATAAATTAATTGAAACTTTGCGTGGCCAAGGTTATCGCCTACGCCAGCTAAGTAAATAACCTTCTGATGAAAAAGCCATTAACTTTGCCTCGACTCGCACTCTTTAACTCCTTAAAAGTAAGGTTGATGCTCAGTGGCTTAGTGTTAATTGTGGTGTTACTGCCTCTCATTGGCGCGGCGGTTAATAATGCCTTTAAACATCAAATCGCCCAATCGATTAATAACCAGTTAAAAGCCTATGTGTATTCGGTGCTGGCAGTGGCAGAAGTCAAAGACAATAAGGTGGTGATGCCCAATTACTTATTGGAAAATCAATTTAATATTGTCGGCTCGGGTTTGTATGCACTTATCACTTCAAATTCTCCCTCTGGCGTTAATGAAGTATGGTCATCAGAATCTTTTTTAGGCTTAACCCTGCCTCAATTACCAATACCGGCCATGGGCGAAGGCAAGCTTACTCAAATCATCTTTGATGATGACATTAGTAATGAACCCAATAATCATGTGGTATATAGCTTCACCGTTTCTTTTGAAACAGATGAAAAACCGCTACAAATAACGGTTCATATCATTAAAGATGACGCAGATTTTCAAAGGCAAATTAGTGAGTTTAGCAACACTCTATGGACATGGTTAGCAGTGTTAATGGTGGTACTAGCCTTGATACAGGCCATATGGTTGCTGTGGACATTAAAACCGTTAAACCGTTTTACTCAAGAGCTCACGTTAGTCGAGCAAGGTGAGCAAACTCGCATTGAGCAAAACTACCCAATAGAGCTCAACGCGGTGGCAAAACAGCTCAATGTGCTATTAAAAACTGAGCAACAGCAAAGGCAGCGTTATAAAAATGCCTTAGCCGATCTAGCCCATAGCTTAAAAACCCCGCTAGCTGTGCTGCAAAGCCAAAAAGACTTAAGTGCCGACTCCAAAGAGCAAGCCAGCAATATCAATAACATCATTAGCTATCAGCTCAATAAAGCCAAAACTAGCGGTAATAAGCCTTGGCATTTAGGGGTTAAAGTGGATGATGTCGCCAGCAAGTTAATCAGAACCTTAAGTAAAATATACCAACAGCAACACCTTGATATCGATTACCAAGCCCAAGCCAACATGCTATTTAAAGGTGAAGAAGCTGACTTAAGTGAAATGCTTGGCAACCTGTTAGACAACGCCTGTAAAGCCGCTAAGGCCCAAGTTTGCCTTAGCGTAGTTCAAACCGATAACCAATTACACTTTATCATTGAAGATGACGGCAAAGGCCTAAGCCCTGAGCAGCAGCAAGGGATTTTTGAACGTGGCATCAGAGCCGATACCTACCAACAAGGTCACGGTATTGGCTTAGCCATAGTGCGTGATATTGTCGAAAGTTATCAGGGGCAATTAAGCGTCGGTGCATCTGACACTTATGGCGGCGCTAAATTCACCATCACATTTAATGACTAGCTTTTACCATTAGCCGCTTAATTCACTCAAAATAAATTCCCTGCTTTCATCTTGTGTTCATTTTCACTTCGTTATCCTATATCTAACATTCAAAAACTGCCTTTATCAAAAAGGAGTTGGAGACGATATGATATTAATGAATACGACGTTTAATCGCATCAGAACAAGCCTAGTTGCCGTGTGCATTATGCTTTCTCCTGCGGCATTCGCGGCCACAGACAGTGGCGCACAAACACTGGTAAGCGATCAAGCCTACAGTCAAGATGCTGAGCAGCTGTCTGAAGCGCAGCTGGCGCAAATGCTTGCTCCTATAGCCTTATATCCAGATAGTTTGTTAACCCATATTCTGATTGCGTCTACCTACCCTCTAGAGGTAGTACAAGCCCATCGCTGGCAGCAAGAAAATAGTCAGCTTGATAGCGAACAGAAAATGCAGCAAGCCGAGCAACAGGATTGGGACCCTAGCGTCATGGCATTGGTGGCCTTTCCCACTGTGCTTGAAAAGCTTAATGAAGATCTTGATTGGACTCAGGAGTTAGGTGAAGCATTTCTGCAAGATGAAGAAACGGTATTAGCCAGCATTCAAACATTGCGCCATCAAGCAGATGAAGCCAATAGTTTTGATGATATGGAAAACATGACCATCACCCGTGAAGAAAAGCAGATCATTATTGAGCCTGCCCGTACGGAAGTGGTTTATGTTCCCTATTACGACCCAAGAATTGTTTACGGTAGCTGGCGCTGGAATGCATACCCACCAGTATATTGGCGTTATCCATCTTATGTGCATTACCGCCCGAACCGCCCAATTTATTGGGGACCAAGTGTTTATATCAACTTTAACTACTTCTTTGGCGCGGTGCATTGGTCAAGTAGACGCGTGGTGGTGATTAATCATCATAAGACTCGTTACTATCGTAAGCCCCATAAGATTGCCTATAGCCAAGGCTCACACCGCTGGAAGCACAAACCTGCTCATCGCCGCGGGGTTGCATATAAAGCGCCGAGAGTAAGCCATAAGTATGATCGTGCCCGTTACAATAAAAGCCACAAGGTGGCTCATGCTCAAAAACCTGGTCATAAAGGTAAGCCTGCACAGCTGCATAACTCTAAGCCAAGCCATATAGCAAAGCAGCAACGTGTTAATAAAGCATTAAAAAATAATCATAATGCTAAGCCGAGCTATAGCTCAAGACCCAGCACTAAGCCCAGTACTAGACCGAGCACTAGACCGAGCACTAAGCCAAGTAATACGAATAAAATGCATAATGGCCAGCAGGATAAAGCGCTGAGAACGGCAAATAAATCACAGCCAAACCGTTCAAATAAGGCTCATCAAAGCCAAAAAGCGACCAAGCAACCGAGCAGCAGACAAGCGACAAACAGGCAGGTTACTAATAGACAAGCGACCAGCAGACCGACTGTTAATAAACAGCAAAGTAGCAAGCACTATAACCAAACTGCGCGAGTGAATAACAACCGTAGCGCCAAACCGCAGCAAAGAGCGAGTAATGCATCCCACAACAACCGTGGTGGTAGTCGCTCAAGCAGTCATCACTCGTCGTCTAAACAGCGAGTGAAATAAGTAACGAGTGAAATAAACTGCGCTTTTTCTGAGTCAGAAGTTAAGTCATAAGCTGGGCCAGAAGCTGAGTTAGAAGCTGGGTCTGAAATAAATAAAAAGCCTGAATCACATTCACTGTGACTCAGGCTTTTTCTATCCCAAGATTAAATAAGTTAGTTTAATTGGGTAACACAATGTTGACCTTTAGCCCTTGAGGCTTAGCTTGATGAAAACTCATATCACCTTGATGCAACATAATGATGAGCTGACAAATGGATAACCCTAGCCCTGCACCTTGGGATACATTTTCATCAACCCGATAAAAACGGTTCTTGGCTAAATCAATTTCGCTTGCAGACATGCCTATGCCTTGATCAATGATATTAATGACGCATTGGTTAGCATCTTGCTCAGCGCGAATGCTAATAACCGATTCTTTAGGGCTGTATTTACAGGCATTTTCGATAATATTTTTTAATACTAATTCAAGATAAAAGCTATCAGCTTTAACGGTAAGTCCCTTAGGAATATCAAGCTGCCACTGATAATCGGCCACAATATGCACTAACTGATTAATCACATTATCAATTAGGCTTTGTAAGTCGCATTCAGTTTTATTAATCGCTTCAATGGCATCAACCCTTGAGAGTAATAACAGTTGCTCAACAGTATGACTCATACGCTTAATTCCCTGCCCCATGGCTTGAGTATAAGGCATTGCTTGTTGCTTTAAGCTTTCATCGGTTGATGAATTAATCACGCTTTCTAAACCATCACCATGAAGTTTAATGATGGCTAAGGGGGTCTTTAATTCATGGGCGGCATCAGCACTAAAGCGTCGTTCGCGGATCATCATATCGGCGATACGGGCTAAATAACTATTAAGCGACTGCTGAATTGTAATAAGTTCTGACGGTAAGCGGATATTAATTGGCGCTAGATCTTGAGCACTGCGATAAGCTAAGTGACGTTCAAGTAGTTTGATGGGTTTAAATAAGTAGTAAGTCACCAATAGCATGATAAGCAACATGATAGGCGCAATAATCAAAGGCGAGCGCCAGCTATTGGCGTTAATCTTATCCACCAACTCTTGGCGCACATCATCACGCTGTGCAGTCACAATCCACACCTGTTGCGCCGTTGAAAACAAGCTGTACACATGCCAGGTGTGCTCACCGACTGCCTGATAGGCATAGCCGTGGTTAAAATCCGTTAGCGGTTTTACACCAGTATTATCTGAGTATGCAAGTAACTCACCTGCTGCGGTAAATAATTGAAATGACAGCTTTCGCTCGTAAGAGAGGGTTTCTACCGTAGACTGCTCGGCAAAGGTTTCTATTTCAGACTCTGACACATGAAAGCGAATAGGTTGCTCAATTAAGCTTGCTACTTTGGCGGCAGTAAGCCTTTTGACATAAAACAAATCCAGCACTTTGGCGGTTTGCACCATTTCTGCATCAAATAGCTCTTCTATCTCGTACATGGCATCGCGGCTACTCAGCACACTGGCAACCGATACGGTCAGTAAGATGCCGACTAACATCAATAAACTAAGGGAGAAACGTAACGAAAACATAATATCCTTTTATGATCTACTGACCATTAATGCTTATTGAATTTCAGCTAAAATATAGCCAATGCCTCTAACAGTTTTAATCAGTTCTGGGGCCATTTTTTTACGTAAATGATGAATATGCACTTCAATGGAATTACTGCCGACTTCATCCCAACCATAGGTTAATTGCTCAAGCTGGCTGCGGGTTAGTACTCGCCCTGCTGATTGGGCAAACTCCAATAACAATTGATATTCCCGCCGTGGCAGATTGATTAATTGCTCTCGAAAATGCACTTCACAACAACTGAAATCGATGGTCAATGCGCCGAAACTAAATTGATTGTTATCTAAGCCGTGTTGGCGGCGAACAATCGCTCGCAGTCTTGCAACTAATTCCCGCACATCAAACGGTTTACTGAGATAATCATCTGCGCCAATGTCTAAACAGTTTAAGCGAGTATCAAAATCCGTATTGGCTGTAAGCACAATAATCGGCAAAGATACTCCCGCTTTACGCCAGTGCTTTAATAAATCTTCGCCATTGCCATCAGGCAAACCTAAATCAAGAATAATGGCGCTAAAATCTTCATTATCCAGCGCCGCTAATGCTTGGTTATAAGAACATAAGTGATCCACTTGGATCCCTTCTTTAGCCAAACTCAAAACCACGCCTTGTGCTAATAACTGATTGTCTTCTACTAACAATACCCGCATCGGTTATTCCCTTATTACTTTTATAATAACTAAAGCGCGATTTAAGCTTATCTAAACACTTTAAAGTCAACACCTTGCTCACTCAAAAAGGCTTCAGCAGCAGCGCCTTTTAACATTGCCATGGTCGATAACATTCCCGCGGTTACGCTATTTGGCCCTAATACCGTCACTGAAAGCGGCGCTTGCTCCACAGGATATCCTGTTCGAGGATTAATAATGTGGCCATAGCGTTTTTGATCCACTTCAATGTAGCGCCGAGTGGTGCCGCTAGTGGCTAATGCGCCTTGGCGTATGGTTAACAGCGCCGCGGCATTATCCAATTGCTGCGGGTTTTCAATCCCCACTTGCCAGCCATCTGGGTTAAGGATGGGACAGGCAATATCGCCGCCAAAATTAACTAACACAGAGATATCAGGCCAACGCTTGCTGAGTAATTGCGCTGTACTATCCACCGCATACTCTTTGCCTATGCCACCAAAATCTAAACTCATTGCTGCAGGCATAGTCAATTTGCTGTCAGTAAAATCAATGGCGCTAAAATCCACTAGCTTTAATGCCGATTTAATCGCACTAGCTGGTGGCACTTGATGGCTACCATCAAAGCGCCACAACTTCATTAAAGGACCTGCGCTGATATCAAAAGCGCCGTCACTTAATTGATAACATTGCTGGGCAAATTGCAGTAAATGTGCGGTTTCAGCATCAATGTTAACCGCCTGCCCTTGGGCATTATTGAGTTGCCAAACAATATTACCTTGTAAAAAACGGCTATATTTACGCTCTATTCGTTTGGCTTCAGCCACAGCGATATTTAACATCTGCTGGGCAATCTTCTCATCATCTAGTCGCATTAACATTTCACATGGACTTGCCATGGCGCTAAATGAACCTAAAAAGCCCCAAGGGCGACGTGTAAGCGTCGCGACCTGTGGGGCCTTAGATGTAGCGGCTTGTGATGTAACAGCGGCTTTATTTAACAATTTCAATAACTCTGATGTTTTGCGTTTATTTATCTTAAGACTATTTATTTAAAACGAATAGCTTATTTGAGCTACGATTGCTTTCACCGATGGAAATAAATCCTGATTATTTAACTCACCAGGGATATCTGTGCCGTTGTTTTCAGGGTTTTGCTGATAATACTCAATACGATAGCTCAGTTCATGGCCGCCAGATAAGCGATGGCCAAACTTAAGCCCTACGGTATACGCTGACATGTCACCAATGCGATAATCCGCACTGGCATACTCAGGTAATGCTGCTTCTGTACGCAAAAATGGCTGATAAAACTCAGCAGCTTGCTGCTGGTAATAACGCAAATGCAGCTGGCCATATAAGCTTGGAGTAAAGTAATAGCGATAATGGGTTTCTAAAGTGTGCGCTTGAATATCCCAGTCATCAGTATTGTAGCGATAAGAGAAATCAATCACCCCTGAGTCCAATGCGCCTTTTGCTAACAAGAAAACACTGTGCTTAGTGCGCGAGTCTGGGCGGTTTTCGTAGCGATAACCATGGGACTCACCATTACCATCGACCATACTGAGAATTTTATAGGGATCGGTCATATAACCCGACACACTTGAAAAGCCGTAGTTAGCTTGCATTAACCAATTGCGATTCAAGATTTGGGTCACACCTAGCATAACATCAGCGGTTTGCTTGGTATCATCACCGTCTAATCGAGTGGCGTCAAATGCAGCTTGAAAGGCATCATCGCCATCATAATCACCGCGAAATACCATTTCTGATAATGCCACAGGACGACCGCCAACAGGATCAACAGTATCATTAGTATAGGCACCCGATAAGGCAAGAGTGGTGTTGTTTTTGTTAAAACTGCGCTCCACACCCGCATTTAAGCCTAATGATAAATAATCGTATTCTTTAGAGCCATAAACACCCAAGTTAACCGTCCAGTCAGGATTTAAAATCTCCTGCCAATTGGCACTTAACTGCACTCGAGTATCTTGGAACGTATCATCAAGGGGCGTTTCACCTGGGGCGACCGTATACTCTCCCTTACCTGAAGGTCGTGTAAAGGTTTGGCTGATGGATTGTGCTACAGCGCCAGAAGCTGAAGCGCCGGTTAAGCTGTCGACAACGATTTTCATATCGAGCAGCGAATCTTCACCAAAGGCTTTTTGCACATTACCAATAGCTTCAACGGCTTGTACACGGTCTTGCTCACCGTAATACATAATGGCGGCATCGACTTTCCAATCATCGTTTGCCGGTACCGGCTCTTGTGCGCTAGCTTGTTGTGACAACAAACTGCAGCTAGCCATGGCCAATGCACTAGCGATGCTTTGTTTCGGCGTTAGTTTCGAAGTTAGTTGCATCCACAACCTCCACCAGCTAATGAGCGTCCGCCACTGGTGCCTTCTTTACTGAAGTAAATATGGTCATCCAATGCTAAATCTAACTTTTCATTATTAAGTGCCATATCAGCGCGGGCAAATTGATCCTTCTCCCACGGCTCTACCCCTAAACTCGAACAGCCTGCTAAACTGCTGATAATAGACAAGGCCAATAACAGCTTAATGTATTGCTTAAAACTCGATTTTTTCATTGGCTTATTCCTTTAATAACAGTTGAATTTCATGTTCGTAAGCAGGCTTGTTCTTGTCAAAAAAACCAACATGACGCTGAACTAATTCGCCTTGGCGGTTAAATAAATAGCTACTTGGCATACCAGGTAAATCAAACTCCCTTGCCACATCCCCTTCTGGATTAAAGCGTAAATTAAAATTAGCGGGGATTTTAGTGAGGAACTCATGGGCTAACTCAGTATCAACATCAAGATTGATAGCAACCACTTCAAAGCCTTGCTGCTGGTATTTGGCCTGCATCTGGTTCATCCAAGGAAAAGACTTTCGACATGGACCGCACCATGATGCCCAAAAATCCACATACACCACCTTGCCAGCAAACTCTTTCAAGCTAGTTTCGGTGCCATCTTTGGTTAGTACAGTATGCTCAAGTGAAGGCGCGGCAAATAATGGGCCGCTAAAGGCCAATGTGAGTAACAAACTCGCTAGTAATGATCGCTTCATGGAGTCTCGCTTTGTTAGTTTTAATTTTTGAGGAGTCATGAATGACTAATTTTTAATGATTCAATATCATCTAAGTTAAATCTTCAATCTTAAGGTTTTATTAAGCATTGTGACGAGTTAGTTTAACAGAGTGTTAAGTTGGAGAGTTAAATAGGTAAAGATTAACCCGTTAACAAGGTCTGACGAGTATAGGATAGCGAACAAGAGTTGGTTAATGAGGACTAATAATCACCGCGCTAGCACTAACGCCATGACGCGGTCTTGAAGCAATAGCTAGAACAACCGCTGATACGCTGCTCAATAGGCTTAGTTCAACACAACTGGTGACTGTGTTTACCCGCCGATGATTCTCGAGACTAAGCCCTTATCGTGGGTAAATTCGGCCAGTATTATTCCGGCCAAATGCAAACTGATAAACGGAATAAAATACCACAAGGCAAGTTTATGCACGGTTTCAGCTTGGTGTTCAATTGACTCTGGCCCAAATTCAATCAACAAGCCTGTGGAGACCGATAACGCAATACCCAGATAAAATAGCCAATATACCCACGCTTGAAATTTTTCACGGCCGCTAGCCTGTTTACTGAATGCGCTAGGGTATTGTAAACCGCATTTTGCCATATAGATAAACCGCAGCGACACAAAAACAGCCACCGCATAACCAAAATATAGGTGCCACTGGAACATCACATTACGGATACTTTTAGCAATGATGACGGCTTGTTTATCGCTGATGAGTAAATCAAGCGGCAATAGCCCTTGCTGGATCATCTCTGCCATATGATTTTTCTCCATCCAGCCTAAACGCAGTAAGATGGTTAACAGCATCACCAACATCGACAACGCAAGCCCCCAATGCAGAAGACGATGGATAGCAGGGAAATGGCTGTGAGTACTCATAAAAACCTCAGCGATTGAAAGTGAATGATTATTATAAGAGGTAAAACTTAACATTTGCTTATGCTAGATCATTGAGCGTTTCACCTTACCAAGCCAATAACATTCAATAACCTCGGTTCAAACACCTCGGTTCAAACACCTCGGTTCAAACTCCTCGGTTCAAACTCCTCAGTTCAAACACCAGTAAATCAGAGACATAAAAAAACCTGAATCACTTTGCAGTCATTCAGGTTTTGCTTAACTCACAGAAAATAATTTATTTTTTGCGGCTATTAATGTGGCTCATTGCGCGTTTACGGCGACGCTCTTGACTAATGGTTAGCTTTTCATGACGGCCTTCAAATGGATTAGCTCCCTCTTGAAAGCGCATTTGAATTGGCGTACCCACAACTTTCAATGAACGACGGAAGTAGTTCATCATGTAGCGCTTGTATGAATCAGGTAACTTACTTACCTGATTACCATGCACCACAACGATTGGTGGGTTATAACCACCAGCATGGGCATACTTAAGCTTCACACGGCGACCATGTACTAATGGTGGCTGATGATCATCTTGTGACATTTGCATAACGCGGGTCAGCATTGAAGTACTTACGCGGCGCGTTGCACTGTCATAGGCTTCTTCAATTGACTCGTATAAATGACCAACACCTGTGCCATGAAGCGCTGAAATAAAGTGAATGCGGGCAAAGTCGATAA
The DNA here is from genome assembly GCF_030548765.1 of Shewanella sp. 3_MG-2023. Lineage (NCBI taxonomy): Bacteria > Pseudomonadati > Pseudomonadota > Gammaproteobacteria > Alteromonadales > Shewanellaceae > Shewanella > Shewanella sp. 3_MG-2023. The sequence goes on from NZ_JAUOSH010000022.1 coordinate 25,893, forward strand.
AGCCTAAGCGGCGATCTAACTCACTTTTAACGCTTTCTTTAAATGCTTGGTCAAGACCATCCCATTTATTCACAGCAAGTACAATTGCACGACCAGCATTAAGCGCAAAACCAAGCAAACCAAGATCTTGCTCTGTAATACCGTCTTGAGCGTCGATCACTAACAAGACAACGTTAGAATCTTCAACTGCTTTCAGGGTTTTAATCACTGAAAACTTCTCAATAACTTCATGTACTTTCGCGCGGCGACGCACACCAGCAGTATCAATTAATACGTATTGACGACCTTCACGTTCCATTGGAATGTAAATACTGTCACGAGTCGTACCTGGTGCATCATAAACAACCACACGCTCTTCACCTAAAATACGGTTAGTTAGCGTTGATTTACCTACGTTAGGCTTACCAATAATAGCAAGCTTAATCGGTAAGTTTTGCAGGCGCTCTTGTTCAGCTTCGGCTTCTTCTTCAGTGTACTCACGTACATCTTCAACTTCTTCACCGTCTTCTTGGCGAGTAATACCCATAGCTTCAGCATAAGGCGCTAAAGAGTATTCAATCATATTGGTAACACCGCGACCTTGCGCAGCTGCCATTTGATAAACTTCACCTAAACCTAATGACCAAAACTCAGCACAGGCTGAATCAGCATCAATACCATCAACTTTGTTAGCAACAACAAAGGTAGTTTTATCACGGCTACGTAAATGCTCAGCAATCGCTAAATCAGCTGCTGTTAAGCCTGCACGAGCATCAGTTAAAAATAGCACCACATCTGCTTCTTCAATCGCCGCTAGCGATTGTTCAGCCATCTTAGTTTCAATCCCTTCTTCAGTGCCATCGATACCACCAGTATCAACCACAATGAATTCATAACCAGCTAAAAACGCACGTCCATATTTACGGTCACGAGTTAAACCAGGAAAATCGGCGACAAGCGCATCTCTTGTGCGAGTAAGGCGATTAAATAAAGTTGACTTACCAACATTAGGTCGCCCCACAAGGGCCACTACAGGGATCATGATTTTGCCTCTAAAAACTTTAAAATAAAAAGCCCCCGGAACACACTTCCAGGGGCTCTAATAAGGTTTGCTATTCAATTTATGGCAGTACAATCGTCGCGATTTTGCCGCTACGACCTTGCACATAAATTTTATCTCCAACCACTACTGGTTGTGAGAATAAACCATCACTATCAACCTCAACACGTCCAGCGACTTCGCCAGAATTGCGGTCAATAAAATGTAAGTAACCTTCAAAGTCACCTACAACAATATAAGAGCCTATAACGGCAGGTGAAGTTAAACTACGATTCATTAACGTAGAGTTACTCCATAATTCAAGACCGTTACGTCTATCTACTGAATAAATTCGGCTGTGGTCATCGACTAAGTATAGTCCAACCCCTGCTGTCGCTAATTCATTGAAGCTTGAATACTTACGCGTCCATACAACACGACCCGTTCTTAGCTCCATAGACACTAAGTTACCATTGTAACTTACCGCGTATAAATTATCGCCCAAAATTAACGGTGTCATGTCCACATCGGCCATACGAGTAAACTCGTTACCACCGGTTGGGTTAAATACCGCCTGCTCCCAAGCCACTTGTCCATTGTTTTTGACAATAACCGCTATTTTACCATCAGCAGTGCCAAGGAAGAAACCACCTGAATCATAAGCTGCTGAGCTAGTGCCGCGTAGCGTTAGATTTGGCAGTTGCATCTCATGGGTCCACAGTTTAGCACCGTCATCAATATCAAATGCTTCAAAGTTACCATCACTGGTATGCACGCCAACTGAATCTTCAGACACAGTTGGAGCCGATAACAGCTCACCGCTTGCAACTGCTGACCATACGGTCTCACCGGTTTGAGCATCTAATGCCACCAATAAACCAGACTCGCCGCCAATAAAGACTTTATTACGGCCAGCGGTAACGCCTGCGGCAATGCGTGCCTCTTTCGTTTTCGCCAGCTCAGTATGTTTAAATTCTGAAGCTAAGTCTTTACGCCAAGCCACTTTGCCTGTTGCTTCTTCAAAGGCGACGACCTCACCGTTGCGATCGGCCACATATACATGGTCATATCGAATAGCCGGTTTAAGTTGAGAATAAAAGTCACCGACTCCGCCCCCAACCTTGGCATGCCAGTTTACTTCTGGAAAAACAGTTGCTTGAATTTCAGTTAGTTCAGTAACAACTTCTTCTTCATTATCATTTGAAGAACAAGCAGATAGCAATGCGACGCTTAAGCCCGCTGCTAGCAAAGTTTTGCATAAAGACTTCATTCGGCTAATTCCTTATGCCTTGTTTAAATTGTCTAGCTTCATTTGTAATGCAGGACTGGTTAACGAACCGCCGTTATCAACAGCAGCTTGGTAAGCTGAACGTGCACTATCCATGTCACCTTGACGCACAAGTAAATCGCCTTTTAACTCATCACGTTGAGCATTAAATGCTTCATCGGTAATTTGCTCTAATGTCGCAATTGCAGTGCCGATGTTACCTTGCTCTGCTTGCACGCGAGATAGACGTAACGTCGCTAAAGACTCTAAAGCAGCACCCGGTTTTGCAGCAATGATTTTAGTAAAAGCCGCTTCTGCTTTATCTAACTCGCCTGCATCGACAGCAGCTTTAGCTGACATGAGTTCAAGCAAGGTTTGGTAACCTTTTTGATCGTGCTGTGCACCAAACTCAGCGATAGCTGCTTGTACTGCACTGCTGTCGCTGTTAGCAGTAATGCGTTGAAATGCTTCTGATGCAGCTTCCGATTTTTCAATTTTTACGTCAGAGTAATAATTCCAACCGTACAATCCACCTAGACCTACGACTGCACCCACAATGATTGAGCTGCCGTAATCTTTCCAGAACTGCTTAATAGCATCTACTTGTTGTTCTTCTGTGCTATAAATTTCCACGCGCACTTCCCCTTTCTATTCAGTTCTGTTTTTTATTAGCTAAGGGCTAATATTAAAATAATGATTTTATCGTAGTCGCCAACTCTTCTCGGGCAACTAAAAGTTGTTCGTTCTTATTTCTCAGTGGCTTAATTGCAACTTGGTTATTGGCAATTTCGTTTTCACCAATGATCAGGGCGTACTGCGCACCGCTTTTATCAGCACGTTTCATCTGCTTTTTAAAGTTACCGCCGCCACAATGACTCATGACTTTAAGCGCTGGCAGGCTTTGACGCAACTCTTGGGCAATTTTAATTGCTTCAACTAAGCAGTTTTCGCCCATTGCCGTGACATAAACATCGACAACTGGCGCGACATCTTTATCAAGCTCAAGGGTTTGCAGTAGTAAGACAATACGCTCAAGTCCCATTGCAAAACCTACTGCAGGGGTATCTTTACCACCCAATTGACCAACCAGACCATCATAACGACCACCAGCAAGTACCGTTCCTTGAGAGCCTAAGCAATCCGTTACCCACTCAAAAACGGTGCGGTTATAGTAATCTAAACCACGCACAAGACGAGGATTAATTGTGTATTGGATGCCGACAGCGTCTAAGAGTTCACATAAGGTTGAAAAATGTGTTTTTGATTCTTCACCTAAATAATCCATTAACTCTGGCGCATCAGCTAGCAAGGCTTGAACCTGTGGCGATTTAGAATCCAATACTCGTAGCGGGTTTGAATACATACGGCGCTGTGAGTCTTCATCTAATTGCTCTTTGTGCTGCTCTAAAAATGCAATTAATGCATCACGGTAAGTAGCACGTTCAGCAGGATCACCTAAGGTATTAAGTTCCAGTTTAACGTGGTCTTTAATGCCAAATGAATCCCATAATCTTGCAGATAACATCAATACTTCCGCATCAATGTCCGCACTTGCAATGCCGTACACTTCAACACCAAATTGGTGGAATTGACGGTAACGACCTTTTTGAGGACGTTCATGACGGAACATAGGTCCCATGTACCATAAACGTTGCTCTTGGTTGTAAAGTAAACCATGCTCATTTCCCGCACGAACAGTCGATGCTGTGCCTTCTGGGCGCAATGTTAAACTGTCTTCATTGCGATCAGCAAAGGTATACATTTCTTTTTCAACGATATCGGTGACTTCACCAATTGAGCGCTTGAATAAATCAGTACTTTCAACAATAGGAGTACGGATTTCACTGTAACCATAGGCACTAACAGTAGAGCGAATAACCGCTTCGACTTGTTGCCATAAAGGGCTTTGAGTTGGCAGAATGTCGTTCATTCCACGGATTGCTTGGATCTGTTTTGCCACGTTTAATTCGCCTAATTTTTAGCTAATTAATTAATCATATGCCTTACACAAAAAAACACCTACCACTGCTGGTAAGTGTGTTTTTATCTAAAACTAACTTATTCTGTTGCGTCTTTGATATCGATTCGGTTTTGCATTATCGCTGCTTTTGCGCGAATTTTTGCTTCCAGTGAATCCACTATATTGTTGTTATCAAAGCGTTCTTTTTGACGTTTACCGTCATCATAATAACCACTTTTTCCGTGGCTACCGGTTAAACCAATATCTGAAACTAACGCTTCACCTGGGCCATTGACCACACAGCCGATAATCGACACATCCATTGGGGTGGTGATATCTTCAAGGCGCATTTCTAACGCATTGACAGTGTTAATCACATCAAACTCTTGGCGTGAACAAGACGGACAGGCAATAAAGTTAATGCCGCGGCTGCGAATACGTAATGATTTTAAGATATCAAAACCGACTTTAATTTCTTCGACTGGATCTGCCGCTAATGAGATACGTAAAGTATCACCAATACCTTCAGCCAGTAACATGCCTAAGCCCACTGCTGATTTAACCGAACCCGCACGAGCGCCGCCTGCTTCAGTAATGCCTAAATGCAATGGCTGCTTAATTTGCTTGGCGAGTAAACGGTATGATTCAACCGCTAAAAATACGTCTGAAGCTTTTACACTGACTTTAAACTGGTCGAAGTTTAGACGGTCTAAAATATCCACATGACGCATGGCTGATTCAAGCAATGCTTCTGGTGTTGGCTCATGATACTTGTCCATCAGATCTTTTTCTAATGAACCGCCATTAACACCAATGCGAATTGGAATATTTTTATCACGCGCACATTCAACTACATTGCGAATACGTTCTTCATTACCAATGTTGCCGGGGTTAATCCGCAAACAATCAACACCGTATTCAGCCACTTTAAGTGCGATACGGTAATCAAAATGAATATCGGCAACTAAAGGTACACTAACGCGCTGCTTGATAAGCTTAAACGCTTCAGCGGCATCCATTGTTGGTACTGAGACTCGCACTATGTCTGCACCGACTTTTTCAAGGGCCAAAATTTGTGCAACTGTGGCGTCGACATCAGTGGTTTTAGTATTTGTCATCGATTGCACCGCAATTGGTGCACCATCGCCGATCGGAACATCCCCTACATAAATGCGGCTAGAAGGACGGCGGATGATTGGAGATTCGTTATACATAATCTGTTGCTCTACTACTTACCAAAATTGAGTTAACACTAAGCTTTAAAGACTAGGCTTTAGGCAGGGTTAACTTGGCCACACGGTCAGAAAACTCAGCAAGGCTGACATTTTCATTATTAAAGCTCATGGTGACAACTTGCGGCGCACCCAATATCACTTTAAAAGGTGCCTTGCCGGTGACTTCAACGACTCTAGCTGAGCCCTTAACGCCATCAACCAATGTTTTACCATCGGCATCGATAATGTTAACCCAGCAATCATCACTAAAGCTAAGCGATATAGTATCAGTTTCAATCACATCAGCAGTGATTACTGCAGTATCAACTGCAGCTGTTATTGCTGGTGACACAGCAACAGAGTCAAGTGTGTCAGTCGCCGTTGCTGGCTTAATAACACGGTTACTCTCCTGAACATTACTGCTCACTTGAACTGCGTCATCGTTTTGACTTTGTGCTGAGATTACCTCGCTGGCAACGGGTTCCCGATAAGCCAGTTTAGGATCGATTTCTGGCTCTAATAAGTCTTGTGTTTGCTGCGCCACATTAGCAGCTGCGACTTCTTCTGCTGTCGGCTTTGATAAATCTACTCCCGTTAGCATTGAGTCTTTTTGTACCCACCACAACAATAATAGCGCAAGTAATATCGCTACGATGAGATAAGTAACTAAGGTCAGACGGCTGTCACGGGCTTCGCGGGTAGTTTTGCGAGAAAAGCTTTGCATAGCAGCAGTTTCATCAGGAAGTTGCTGGGCTAAACATTGTTGAACGGCATTAACATCTGCTTCAACGTACTTGGCAAAGTTTTTAGCGTAGCCACGGGCATAGGTTGCTGAAGCAATATTATCAAAAATATCATTTTCAATATCTTCAATAACACTGGGACGCAAATGCAGCTGTAATGCCACAGCATCTATCGAGACACCCTTTTTTTCGCGGGCGGTGCGTAGCAGCATACCCGCTGTTGAAACAGTTTCGAGTAATTCAGCTTGCTCGAGATTATTATCTGTTTCTATCTCTGTAATTTTATTTGTCATTAATGCAAATTAGCCCTGTATTCTTTCGCTTGTTCTGAAGCAGGATATTTGGCAATTAAAGTAATTCCGTAGCGTTTTACCGCTTCATCATCCGCTAACTCACGGGAAATTTTAATACCTAATGCTAAGCTTTCTGGTGTTTGTTGTGCCACACGGTGAAGACGCGTTAAATTCGCTTTAGCGGCTTGATAATCATTTTCTACTATCGCAAGCTCAATCAATTCTTTCAAGGTTGATTGTCGTCTTGGATCATATCGCAGCGCATCTTCAAAATAGCCCTTGGCTTTTTCGGTGTCACCTGCAGACATACTACACACGCCTAAGTTTTCGTAGCTTGAAGCGGTGCGAGTGTATTGTTTGGTTTCAATCGCGGCTAATAGCATTTCTTCAGCTTGTGCGAATTTATCTTGCTGGCAAAGAAACACGCCAAAGTTATTTTTCGCATCACCACCTGCATCTGGCGCGGCAATGGCTTTACGGTAAGCCGCCTCTGTACGTACAGTATCACCTACCGTTTGGTAATAATACGCCATCGCGATATGCACTGAACTTAACTGCGGTGCATATTCAACCGCACGATTTAAATTAAATTTAGCTTGTTCAATATTGCCTCGATTTAAATAAGTCAGTCCCAGCTGCATTCGCTCAATAGCTGCGGCTTGCTTATCTAAGGTTCTTTCGGCAACAGGAATATCAGTACCGCTATAAGTGCGCTCAGTGACACAACCCGTTAGAGGTAATGCCATCGCGACTACAATCAAAAACTTTGGCAATCCATGCATATTCCAACGCCTATTAATCTATACAAACAATGAGTTAATCCATTGTGACCGAAATCTGATTTTGTTGCATTTGTTTTTTTGCTAAACGTTTAGTGCGATCACGAATATCACCGGCTAATTGTCCACAAGCCGCATCAATATCATCACCACGGGTTTTACGCACAATAACCGTTAAGCCGTATTCCATTAATACTTTAGAAAAACGGTCAATTCTAGAATTAGAAGAGCGACCATATGGCGAACCAGGATAAGGATTAAACGGAATTAAGTTAATCTTACACGGCGTGTCTTTCATTAGCTTGGCTAATTCATGGGCTTGATCTGTACTGTCATTGATATGATCAAGCATCACGTATTCGACTGTAACACGTCCGCGGTTAGCATTGGACTTTTCTAGGTAACGACGAATCCCAGCTAAAAATTCTTCTAGCGGGTATTTCTTGTTTACCGGCACCAATACATCACGCAGCTCATCATTTGGCGCATGAATACTCACCGCTAAAGCCACATCGATCACGTCACCTAATTTGTCTAACGCAGGCACGACACCTGAAGTCGATAAGGTCACACGACGCTTAGACAGACTAAAACCAAAGTCATCTAACATGATGTCCATTGCAGGGATCACATTGGCTAAGTTTAATAGTGGCTCACCCATTCCCATCATAACAACGTTAGTGATTGGACGATCGCCAGTGTCTTTATGGAAACCTAAAAATTCTGATACACGCCATACTTGACCGATGATTTCAGCCACTGAGAGGTTACGGTTGAAGCCTTGCTGCCCTGTTGAGCAGAAAGTACATTCCAATGCACAGCCCACTTGTGATGATACACACAGGGTTGCACGGTCTTCTTCAGGGATGTAAACAGTCTCGACTTCTTGGCCTTGACCAACATTGATCGCAAACTTAATGGTCCCATCAGATGACTTTTGAAAGCTAGCAATCTCAGGGGCAACAATTTCACACTTTCGAGCTAACTTAGCGCGCAGTGCCTTGTTAATATTGTTCATTTCTTCGAAGTCGCTAACACCAAAGTGATAAAGCCATTTCATCAATTGATCGGCTCGGAACGGTTTTTCGCCCATTTCTGCGAATAGCGCTCTCATCGATTTTCGATCAAGATCCAATAAATTGATCTTTTTTTCACTCATGTTGTGTAACCTCAAAAAACCTAAAACTTGCTTGCGGGCGGCGAATTATACAGATCCTAACAAAATTTGGCTATAGAAGTAGCAACAAAGCTTAGAGACTATGCTAGAATTTCCTCGGACTAATATTGGTCTGCCATTTGGAGGTGTAATTCCACCTTTATGATAACCCTTATCATTATAGTATTTATCGCCATTGCAATCTCTTTTCTTTGTAGTGTATTTGAGGCGGTACTACTGTCTGTTACGCCTAGTTATATTGCCACTTTGGCTAAAACGAATCGTAAAGCTGCCGATCGGCTTAATAAACAGAAAGAAAACGTGGAATCACCACTGGTTTCTATCCTGACTCTCAACACCATTTCCCATACCGTAGGCGCAGCTGTTGCTGGTGCTCAAGCGGCAAAGGTCTTTGGCGATGAAATGCTAGGGGTATTTTCCGGGGTACTGACCTTTCTCATCTTATTTTTCTCAGAAATCATTCCTAAAACCTTAGGTGCAAACTATTGGCGTTCATTAGCGCCATCAGTGTCGCTAGTTTTAGTGTGGTTAGAGCGTATTACCAAACCACTAATCTGGATGTCTTCAAAAGTCACCAAATTAATGGGTAAAGGCGACGAAGGGCAGTATATTCGTCAAGAAATGAGTGCGATGGCCGAAATTGGGCGACAATCAGGTGAACTTGATAAACAAGAGTCTGCCATTTTAACGCAAATGTTATCGGTTAAAGAAATGCCCGTTTCAGCGATTATGACACCGCGAACCGTGATGTTTAAATTACCGGTGACTCTGACCCAAGGGCAATTTGTGCAGCAGTTTTTAGCTAAACCCTTTACCCGTATTCCTGTATATGAAGACGACCCTGATAATATTATTGGTTATGTTAACCGTAATAATATCATTCAAGCAGAACGTTACACCCAGAAAGAATCCATTGGTGTATTGAAGAAAAACCTGCTGGTTATTCCTGAAACCGCCAAGATTTTACCGATATTTGAATTGATGATTAAGAGAAATACTAAAATCGCTATGATTGTCGATGAGTATGGTTCTGGTGAAGGTATTGTCACCTTAGAAGATATTGTTGAGTCTTTACTGGGACTAGAAATTGTCGATTCAAACGATCCTGTCACCGATATGCAGCAATTAGCGCGTAAATTGTGGAGTAGCCGCATGAAGCATAAAGGCATTGTATTATCTGATGACGGTGAGTTTACCAAGCAATCTCAAACCCCACCGCAATAATACTCTAGCTTTATAGCTATAGATTTAAGGGAGCTTAAGCTCCCTTTTTAATTTAGTTAATATAACCACAGCCTTGGTTTAACGGCTATGCATTAGCAGCAACTAAAGTAAACAACGACTAAAGTAAACAGCTACAAAAATCAGTCACCCATTAAGTTCATTAAACGCCGGATCAGGAACAGCCTCCTTTTTCTGTATTAGAGTAAAAGATGCCCAATAACTATCGCCTTAGCCTTGCTCATATTAACGATACTCATTCTAATTTTGAGCCTAGCAGTGTTCAATTTTCCTTATCGGTCGAGCAACAGCATTATCACGTCAACACGAAAACAGGTGGCTACGCCCGTTTAGGCCATCAAATTGAATCAGCAAGGCAACAAGCTGCTCAACATAACCATGAGTTTTTGTTTTTGCATGGCGGCGATAGCTTTCAAGGCACCTTATATTTTAGAGAATTTCAAGGCGCGGCTAACGCGCACCTACTCAATATGCTCAAACCCGATGCTATGGTGTTAGGTAATCATGAAATAGATGCAGGTAATAGCCCAGTACTGGCTTTTTTAAATCGTATCGAATTTCCGGTGTTAGCTGGCAATATGGATCTCAGCCAAGAGTTAACCGATAAAGAAGGCCGCCTAAGTGGTCACCCTATGCTTTATGATTACGACAATCAGACCCAATGTGCCAAGGTGCTAGTTAAGCCGTTTTATGATACTCACATCGCCATTGTCGGGATTACGCTGGATCAGATGCCGCTGATTGCTCGCCCCGATCCTGATACCCATTTTATCAATGCCATTGACACGACGGCTAATACCATTGCCAGTCTGCAGCAGCAAGGCATACAGCATATTATTGTCCTCAGCCATTTAGGGCTAGATCAAGACCGAGAGTTAGCAGAAAAAGTATCTGGGATCAGCGTCATAGTTGGTGGGCACTCACATACCTTACAAGGTCAATTCGATGAACTAGGTCTTAGCCACACTCCCTATGCTGAGCGGGTAAATAACACCCCTATCATCCATGCCAGTAAATACGCTGAAGTCTTAGGCTTAGCTAATATCACTTTTGATCGCTCTGGCGCCTGTATTGCCATAAATGGTAATAACTACTTTATGATTGATGATGAATTAGAAGTGCTGTTTAATCCTAAGCAAGATAATCAGCTTACTAACCTCAATACTTTGCCCACAGAGCAGCAAATAAATAGCGTAAAAACCAAGCTTATCAGCCACCCTGCTATCCGTGGTGATCAGGCCTGTGAAAGCATTCATAACACTATAATGGAGCAATACCGCCCAGCGCTAAATGCGCTAGAAGAGCAAGTGCTTGCTTACATACCCCATGATTTCATTCATACCCGTTTACCCAGTAAGCACTTTCCCCATGGCAGTGAAATTGCCCCTTGGGTTTGTAGAAGTATGTTTAAAGCCACTAAGCATTCAGGTGAAAAACTCGATTTTGCCTTACATAATGCCGGTGGCGTTCGGCAGTCATTAAATAAAGGCAGCTTATCAATGGCGGATGTATTAGGGCGGATTTTGCCTTTTGAGTTGCCATTAGTGAAATATCAAATTCAAGGCAAATACCTTTATGAAGTGCTGGAGTCGGCCATTAATGCCGCCACCAATAATGGGGTAACTGGCACTGGCGCTGGTAGCTTCCCCTACACTTATGGTATCCGCTATTTCTATGATGGCACCTTAGCGATGCATCAACGTATTACCTCCGTTGAGTTATATCAAGACGGTTTATGGTCGGCAATTGATCCTGAAAAGCTCTATATTGGGGTGTCTTCGGCCTATACCGCCTTAGGTAAAGAAGGTTATGACGCATTACTAAAAGCCCATTGGCAACAAGACTTAGATACCATGACGTTACCTGAAGCCTTTGTTGATTTTGTTACCCAGCATGGAAACTTAATCGAAAACCCATTACAGCCTAATGTTTACTATATTAGCCACAGGTAATATTGAGTTTAAATTTTGCCTTGTGTAGTAATTTAGTATTCACAAATCTGCCGCGGATCACAGACCCTGTGTGCGCTTCATGATTTAATAAACTATCTTTATGTAGATTCATGACCTGAATCATTGCAAAATTTAGCCTAATCAAATAGGGAACGTATTCATGAAAGCAAAACTGATCAAATTAGCTGCAGCAGCAACATTAGCATTAGGCGTATCATCAGCATGGGCTGCTGGTATTATGCACCAAGGTGAAGTAGTAGAAACGATGAACAGCGGTGGTTATACCTATGTTCAAGTTAAAGCAGAAGATAAAACTTTTTGGGCTGCTGGCCCACAAGTTGCGATCACTAAAGGTGACACTGTGATCATGAATGAGCAAATGTGGATGCAAGATTTCACCAGCAGCACATTAAACAAAACCTTTGATAAATTATTATTTGTTGGCAAAATCGAGAAAAAATAACTCGCTTTAGCAATAAATACCCCATAATCGGCTAATTCTCATTAGCCGATTTTTTATCTGATATCAAGCAGCCATGACTCAAACAGCGCAATATTCAATTATCACCTTCAGGCCTGCTTTTGCTCAGCAAGTCAGTGAGCTAGTTCATCAAAGTGTTCGACAAATCTCACACCGACGATACTCTCAAGCCCAGTTAGCCGCATGGTCAACTAAACCGCGCTCAGCAAAACATTGGCAATTACGGCTGACGCGATCGCAATCTTGGTTAATGCTGGCAACAAACAAAGCCGATACTTTAGCAAGTCAGCAGCCAAAGGTTATTGGGGTTATCAATGTCGAAACCCATTTTAAAAGCCGCGGTTATATTGATAGTTTGTATATCGCCCCCGCCTATCAGCAACAAGGGCTAGCATGTCAGCTTTATGAAACCTTAGAAAAGTGGGCTCTCAGCCAAGGCTACGCAGAATTGAATGTTGATGCGTCATACTTATCAAAAGCATTTTTCATCAAGCAAGGGTTTACACTGATCCAGCCAAGCTACCAAATCAGTCAACAGCAGGTGATTAATAGTTTCTATTTAAGCAAGCCGCTCACTTAAATCTTAATCCTCAGCAGCACAAGGCAAGATATCAACTGATAAAGACAAGTCTTACAAACACGTTAACCAGTGGATTTACTTTGTTAATAACGGCTGCAGCATCTGCTCTAAACCATTAAGTTTTACTTCATACATCAATGCCAATTGCTCGCCTAACTTCCCCTCAGGAAAACCTTTACTATGAAACCACACCAGGTATGGCTCGGGTAATTCCAGTAACTTTCGTCCAGCATATTTACCAAATGGCATGGTTTGGTTAATGGCTTCTAATAATAATTTCTCATTCATAGTGTCAAAGTCTTTTTGTTCAGGAGATTTAGTTAACAATAGCAATATAACATTTTGGAATAGCGATAAATACAAAAGCAAAGTTTAGTTATAGATAAGAGTCATTTACATTTAGCGGTTGGCAACACTAGCCACTTTTCTGGTCATTAATTTATCAAATAATCAACTTAAGCAATTCAATTTATTGATAAATTCTAGTGAATAGCTCATAAGGTTAACACAGTCAAAAAATCGCCATTAGCCGCTATTTTGTCAAAAAACAAACGCCTGTCAAAGCCACTAAAACCGTCAATTTATAGCACATTGACGACCAAGTCATAGCAACATAAAGTTAATAACAAGTACAACATAAAGCGCCAACAAAAAATCAACCTTTTATAACCAAGCGAATCAATAATGATTGACAATCCAATGGCGTTATACCACATCAGGAGATGTTTTGATGATTATCTTAGTCGGTGGTGAAAAAGGCGGTAGTGGTAAAAGCTGCTTAGCCCAAAATATCGCAGTATTTCTCGCTAAAGAAGCCACAGCCAGTATTATCATGGTCGATTGCGACCCGCAAAGAACCACATCAGATTGGATCCAAGCGCGCAATAACAACCCTGAATTACCAGCAATAAATTGCGTCCAATTGTACGGAAAAATCCGTAACGACTTACTCAGTCTTGAGAAACATTATGATTATGTACTCGTTGACTGCGGCGGCCAAGACAATTTAGCCCTGCGCGCTACATTATCAGTGGCCTCTCACGCCTTAATGCCCCTAAGACCCAAGCGTAGAGACCTAAAAACGGTCAGTCACATGGATGATATTGTCGCTACCTGCAAAATGATTAATCCCACCATGAAAGCCTCTTTTGTGGTAACTCAGTGTCCAAGTTTGCCTAACCAAGCAGGTCGAATACTCGAAGCTAAAGAGGTATGTAAAACTTACGATATTAACGTGCTTGATGCGATTACTTACAGCCGAAATATTTATGACGACAGTGAAGAGTCTGGCTTGTCAGTCATTGAAATAGACCCCAATGGAAAAGCCGCGGTTGAAATCCGTAATATTGCTTGTGAATTGCTAGAAGTAAGCGATGCCAAACAGCTAATCAGGCAGCGAAATAATAACGATAATGTAACGCAATTAGGGGGAAGTTATGGGCCTGGCCGATCTGAAGAAAACCGTTACGCCATGTAGTACGCCTTTTTTGCCGCAAATGTCAGTTGATGACTTTATTGAGGCAGCAAATCTTTACGCTATGGGCAAACCACAGCAGTCGAGCGCCTGTAAAAATGCAGATTCAAACCAACAGGCGATGCAGCAACTATGGGAATTAACCACCCAAGCTGAAGCGAATGAACCCATAAATGAAAAACCTAAACCATTTAGACGGGCAACATTTACCTTAAGTGAAGCGGCAATTGAGCAATTAAACTGCTTAAGTCAAAGCAGCCAATCGGCAAAGTCAAAGTTAATTAGAATAATGATTAAACAGCATTTTTCATTATCACTTGAAGAACAACAGCAAATAGAGCAACGACTGCAAATACGTTAAATCAACTATAAAAATAAACTCCCTCCCCTTCTTTCTGGCAGCAACCTTGGTTGTTTGCCAGTTTTTTTGTCTCAATAAAAATCAGCCACTTGAATTTGGCGCAAATTCACCCAATAACATAATGACAAGCTAATATAATCTGGGAGAGCTGAATGTTTGCAGTGTTTTTACTTGTCACCGTTGCGGTAACTGCCATCGCGTTGATTATGACTAAGTCTCAACGCACTGAAAAGCGCAGGCAACAGCTTATGACAAGGCCTTTCCCTAAAGCATGGCGGCAAATCCTTAAGCGTCGCTTACCCTATTTTCATGCATTGCCCACAGATCTGCAGCTACAACTAAAAAAGTTAATCCAGATTTTTATTGATGAAAAACAATTTGTCGGCTGTGATGGCTTCAACATTACCGACGAAGTAAGAGTGACCATTGCCGCGCAAGCCTGCTTGTTATTACTCAATCGAAAAACCAATTTTTACCCCAAGTTAAAACAAATTTTAGTGTATCCCTATGCGTTTATTGTTGAGAAAAATAACACCGACTTTGCCGGCGTATCCTCTAATGAACGTAATGTGTTACTGGGAGAGTCCTGGGGTAATGGCAAGATCATCTTGTCGTGGAAAAGTACTTTGGACGGCGCTGCAGCGCCATTTGATGGTCAAAATGTGGTTATTCATGAGTTTGCTCATCAGCTAGATCAGGAAAACGGCAATGCCAATGGCGCACCGCCATTAAAAGAGTTCACCGATTATGCCACTTGGTCAGCAACACTCGGTCGTGAGTTTAAAGCGCTGCAATATTGTGCCCAGCATCAATTACCCTCGCTGTTTAACTACTATGGTGCGACCAATCCTGCTGAGTTTTTTGCCGTCATTAGTGAAACCTTTTTCGAGAAACCGTTAGCGTTTTACCAACAGCATCAATTGCTTTATAAAGAACTGAGTCAGTTTTATCAGCTAGACCCAATCAATTGGCATTAAGATCAGCATTGAGTCATTGATTTTCGCGGCTATCATTACCAGCCAGCATTTAGCAGACAAGGAATTTTCATGCACAAAGCCATCTTAAGATTATTATTAACCACTAGTTTATGTTTAATGTCTTCTTTACCCCTAGCAGCTCAAGAGGCACTCTCTGACGAGTCAAAGCAACAAGCTAATAGCATTCTCGACCAACTACACCAAAATGCCAGCCAGGCGAACTGGGACAGTTACTTTTCGCTATATCACCAGCAAGCGGTGTTTTTAGGCACTGATGCCACAGAGCGCTGGGATATGCAACAATTTGCCGGTTATGCCAGACCTACAGATGGTTGGCATTATGAAGTCAGCTCACGCCAGCTACTGCAGTTTGATAACACCATTGTTTTTGATGAATTACTTGAAAGCGCCAGTTATGGTCTATGTCGCGGTACAGGTGCACTACAATTAACTGATGATGGCTGGAAAATTATTCAATATCATTTAAGTATTGCAGTGCCTAACGACAATGCCAAAGCCGTGGCGCAGTTGATAGGCGCAAAGAAACAAGCTAAATAACCTCTATCGATAAGTTAATATTGATTAAAAACCTAAGCCAGCAACTTAGCTACGCTGGCTTTGCTTACTTGAGCGCTTAAGCCAAACAATCGATTAGTTTCTCAAGATATGAGTTTAACGAGCTATCAGTCAAAAAAGTCCATAAGCAAAAGAATACAGCAACAAAACTCCCCCCTATTAGTGTCTATGTTATTTACTCTAGCATTAGGTGCCTTCGATAATGACTCACTAATCCTTTAGCCGCTTTGGATTGATATTAATCAATAACATAACTAGAAGGTTTAACTGAATCAGCTGTGATTTCGCTATAAATTTTAAGCAAAAAAAAAACGGCTCATAAGAGCCGCAACACAAGCAAATGGTTGAAAACTTACTGGGTAGGAAGTAAAAATCCTCGCATTAAGAACGACAACTAGCTTGCGCTAAAATTCCAAATACTGGATAAAACCCGATGTAGCCTGTAGGTGAACTACATCGGGGGACATCAGCTGCATGGCAGCTAAACTGTTACAGAAGTGGTATTAAAACAGCTCTTCTTCGGTAAAGCCGGTCAATGCCCTCACTGAAGATTAACCGCCTTGAATACAGCTTGTCACTTGGTCAAAGTAACCTGTGCCCACTTCTTGTTGATGCGACACGAATCTATAACCTTTCTCAGCCGTTATAAATTAAACTTTTGTAATACGTCTACTGAATTTAAGCTGTTAATAACTCATAACCCGGTAGTGTTAAGAAATCGACCAACTCATCAGAGGTGGTAATTTCCTCAAACAGACTGGCCGCTTTAGTAAACTGACCACTGGTAAACCTTTGCTGCCCTAGCTCTTGCTCGACATTAATTAGCTCTTCAGCCAGCATGGTTTTGAATAAGTCTTTAGTGACTAACTTGCCATTAGAAAGTGACTTTTCATGTTGGATCCACTGCCAGATCGAGGTGCGTGAGATTTCTGCTGTAGCGGCATCTTCCATCAATCCGTAGATAGGAACGCAACCATTACCTTGGATCCACGCTTCGATATATTGCACTGCGATACGAATGTTTAAACGCATGCCCGCTTCGGTACGTTCACCATCACAAGGTGTCAGCAGCTCTTCGGCTAATATCGGTGCATCGACATCACGGGTAATGTGCAACTGGTTAGTTCCGGCGCCAATATAATCATTGAAAATCGCCATGGCGGTATCGGCTAAACCAGGGTGTGCCACCCAAGTACCGTCATGTCCATTACGCGCTTCAAGCTCTTTATCACCTTTTACTTTTTGCAAAATAATTTCATTTTCTTCGGCTGTTTTAGCCGGAATTAATGCTGCCATGCCGCCCATAGCTAATGCGCCACGCTTGTGACAGGTTTTAATCAGTAGACGTGAATAAGCACTTAAAAAAGGCGTATCCATAGTGACTGCTTGGCGATCTGGTAAAACACGGTCAGCATGTTTGTTCAAGGTTTTGATATAGCTGAAAATGTAATCCCAGCGGCCACAATTTAATGCCACAATATTTGAACGTAGTTCATATAAAATCTCGTCCATTTCGAATACTGCCGGCAGCGTTTCAATTAGGCAGGTACATTTTATTGTGCCTGGCTTTAAACAAAAACGTTCTTCAACGAATGCGAACACTTTTGCCCACCAGCGCGCTTCAACATGACTTTCAAGCTTAGGAAGATAAAAGTAAGGGCCGCTGCCATTAGCTAATAATTGATGGTAGTTGTGATAAAAATACATCGCGAAGTCGAACAGACCACCTGGAATAGACTCGCCCTTGAACTCAACGTGCTTTTCTTTAAGGTGTAATCCACGTACTCGACAGATAAGTACTGCAGGATCTTCATCTAAACTGTAATGTTTGCCTGTTGCCTCAGCAGTAAAGCTAATATCGCCTCGCACTGCATCACGTAAGTTAATTTGACCTTGAACGACTTTTTCCCAGCTTGGTGCTAGTGAGTCTTCAAAATCTGCCATGAATACTTTTACGTTGGCATTCAGCGCATTAATAATCATTTTGCGATCTACGGGGCCAGTAATTTCAACTCTACGGTCAGTAAGATCTTCAGGTATCCCTCTAATCGCCCACTCACCATCTCGAATAGCGCGGGTTTCAGGTAAGAAGCCAGGTAATTGACCATCATCAATGCGTTGCTGCTTTAATTTTCGCTGTGATAGCAACTCAGGAACTTCAGCAGCAAAAGCACCACATAAACTAGCCAATAATGACAGTGAGCCATCATTGAAGATAACCTCTTGGCCAGGGACTTCTGGGCCAATCAAAGCAAGCTCTGAGCTTGTTGGTAAATCAGTTTCAGCACTTGGCTGTGATTTAGCATATTTAGCCATTAGTTGTTCTGCTGTCATATTTAGCCCCTTGAGCAATAATTCGTTTTTAAAAGTTAAATGGTGGTCAGTAAGCGTATTTATCTGTACACCTCTATCAGTGTTTATAAACAGACAACTTACTTCCACATATCTAAAAACAAACCCTGCTACTTTTTAACCATCAAATGTTTGTTTCGTACTAAAACCTAACCAGAAACGTTTGCATTTGCAACAACCAAATAACATCCTCAACAAGCCAAACAGCAACCTAATAATTGGTAACACCAACAGCAAAAACACAACAAGACACTGATTTAAAACAGATAAAAATTAAAACAACATTTAATTGGTTTTAGTTGGTAACTTGTCCAACCAATTTACCAACAGCACAAAAAGGTAATTACACAAGTACTTTAATTACATGTCGCAAATAATTGTGTACAGCCTTAAGGCAGTTTTCTACTAAAGTAGAAATAGCATTTTGTTTTGAACATACCCTGAGGTAAAGCCATTAAAATAATTAAAATCATTGAGTTATAATATGCTTAATCACAACCAAATTTAAACAACTGTTTTAATTTGACGTTTACGTAAACAAAATAGGCTGTATAGAATATATACTCTAGACTGGTGGAGTTGTAACCGGATCAACATCACAAAAGTTATTGGTTTAGTCGAAAAAAAATGCATCTTTTTTTTATAAAAAGTTAAAAACAGTCACATTTTAAAGCATTTTTGCACTAAGGAAGGTCAAAGCTTGCAAATACAGAAGCCATATTGGTGCAGATAAAAACGCCCAAAGCAGGTAGCTATGATAAATAAACCACTTTATTTCGACCTTCAGATTTTGCTTTATATAAGGCTGTATCTGCACGGTTAATGATGGGATCAAGGCTTAGATCATCTGCCGTTATTTGGCTAACCCCAAAACTTGCGGTAATTGTAAATTGATGACCAGAAAAACGAGTATCAATCGACTCAATATCAAATCGTATTTTTTTCGCTAACTCAACTGCTAATTCAATTGTGGTAAAAGGCATAAAAATAGCAAACTCTTCACCACCCATTCGACTGACGATATCTGTACTACGGGTATTCGCCGTTATCACCTCAGCAACCTTTTTCAGTGCCCAATCCCCAGTGCCGTGGCCAAAGGTGTCGTTAATCTGTTTAAAAAAGTCTAAATCAATCACTATAACGCTATATTGTCCGCCACGGGCAAGCACTTGGACAAATTCATCTTCGGCTTTTTCTTCGCCAGTACCACGATTTAACAAGCCGGTGAGTAAATCAATTTGAGCTTGTTTACGAAATTGATTTCTTTGCATCCATGCGGTGGCAAGCAACAAACTCAAAAATGCTACCGTGCCCGTCAAGACGGTAGAAAACATAAACGAAGCGCTTTTTTCGTTATTCATAATGCTGCGCTCTTTCGCTAGCATTTCTTGATCTTGTGCCAGTTTATTTAACTGGCGAGTCTTTTCTGCATTATCGAATTTTGCAACTTGGTATGCCGTTTCTTTGACCTTTTTATCATTAACTAACAGCATCCCTATGGCATGGGCTTGCACATGATATTGATAAGCAACTTTAAATTGACCACGTTTACTGGCCACCATTGAAAGCACATTATAAGCACGCTGCTTAGCCTTATAATTATTAGGCTCGTTAGTCAGTTTATCGACCAATTCGGCATACTCAACCGCCTGTTGAAATTGTTGTAACTGAAAATAAACTTCACTTAAATAAGCGTAAATATTATTAATTTCTAACTCAAAATTAAACGGTTGATAAGCTGCTAACGCTTTAAGAAATAACACTTCTGCGGTTTGATAATGATGGTGTTCAAACTCAACTATAGCCTTGCCTTTAATGGCCATAGCTGCAATTAACGGGAAATTATTTTGCTGACAATAATCTTGGGTATCTGCAAATAATTGTAATTGTTCTAGATAAGGGATTTGGTTCAATGATAATTGCGCGGCAGATGTCAGTACCATGGCATAGCAATGGGATTTGCTATCTTGGCCTTTATTTAACATAAAAACAATCTTCGAAAGCCTAAGTACCTCGTCATATTTATCTAAATCTAGATAGGTATTCATTAGCCTGACATAGGAACTGATTTTAATCGAGTTATCTTGAAAGCTGTCAATGCGTGCTAGGCTTTTCTCCAGTAGGCTAAAAGCATCTTCATAGCGCTTTAAAGGAATACTAGCAGAAATTTTATAAGCATAAATATTCGTTAATTGCTCATCGTTCGGGTTGAGTAATAGAGCCTTATCTAAAGTCTGTAAGGCACTTTCATATTTTCCGGCAAGAATAAGCCGTACCGACTCAAAAATATAAAGCCTTATTTTTTGCGCTCGACTTAGACTATCAAACAAACCAAACAGTTCATTAATGCTGGCGCTAGAGGTATCAATATCTTTAAGTATTGATACATCTAGCAGATCTAATTTTTGGTCAATATCGTCAGCGCTGACGTCATCGGCACTCACTGCTGCGCAGAAAATGAATAACGTGGAGCAAAGTAACCGATTAAGCGCTTTTAGCATGAGGTTAAAATTACGATAAGTGATGGACGAGTAAAATTGATTTCAGTTCAACATCACCCACCAAGGATTTAACTTGCGCCATATCCCCTGACATCACAGCGTCAATGTCTTTATCTGATAAACCATTGGCCTGCATAACGCCGCGAGGATCTTTCTTATAAGTCTCTAACAACTTGGCATCTGAGCTTAATTGAGTAAAAAACTCGGTTAAATTTGACATGTTATTTCCTTATTTGTCTTCAAGGTTGTTATCACTATTGATTAGTACAGCTATCAAGCGCGGTTATTGTCCACAATAACCCGTATTCTGTTAACCAATATCATTGGCATTAATCCCTAATTTTTTCATCATCAGCTGATTTAACTTCAGCGGCATTGAAGGTGGGATTAATAAAGTACTGATCATACTTAACGGCGCAAACGGCAAATCCTTTAAAGGAATTTGGTCAATTCTTGGAGATTGAATTGGCAAGTTTGCCGCTTCATATATAATAACTTGGTGATCAAGTGGGTACCATTGGCTTAAGTGATCAACCAAAATCTCCAAGCGGTGTTGATCAGTACTAAACTCGGTCAAAGTATGCTCACCAGCCAAAGCGATTTGCCATAATAGCAAGTAAGTCGCAGGATCTGGATGATGCTGGTAAAGCATAAATTGTGTTGCTTCAAAGCTTTGATGACCATTAGAGCCGGGGTCAATGCCTAAATCTGCCCACAAACATGCTTCAGCGGAAATACCCGGCAGCATATTCGCCTCATAGCCTTCGTTAACCGCTTGCTTAATGGCTAAATGAGATACACAAGAAAATACCCCAGGGTGACCATATAAGGCTACCACCACCAGCTTATCCTGACGAACTTGCTGCAAAATCGCCTCAACCATCTCAGCATAGCTGTCGCGGCGATTCTTCACTTCACCCTCTTGAGCATAATGGCACTGTAATGAGATATGATTGCCATTTAAGCTTTCAAGCCAACGGTTAGCAAAACCATCGGGCACAATAGAAAATACAATATCTGCATTCTCAATATAACTTTGACTTAATTTACTGATATGGCCGGCAAGTTGCAGTCCCGTCCCTACAAAAACTAAACGTCCAGTCTCACCCGGTTCAACTCTTGTTAATGACATTGTGCTCAATTTTTTTCAAAAAAAGGTTAAGAGTTTTCTGCACTAAATGCCCTAGCATTACCATGGCGGCACACGGCATTTAAAAATAACTCCAGTTACTATCAAACTTATATAAATAGCAGCGCTATTACCACCTCTTTTAAACATTTGCACAACATATTTAGCGCCAATAAAATCATCATTGGTCAAATTTGGGGAACTAACTGAGTCACTAATGAGTCATAACCGTCATTGAAGTAGTAATGAAGTATCAATAGCCACTTGTCAGCATAGGGAAGCCTTGGGTATGATGGCGTCAGATTTTTAGGAAATAGCGCAGACAATGATAAATAAAAAACAAAGTCTTACCCTTTTAGGCGCCGTTGCGCTTTCTGTATCACTAAGTGCATGTAGCGTTTTTGACTACTTAATTTACAAGCCAGATATACCGCAAGGTAACTACATGGAGTTACAGCAAGTTGAAAAACTGCGTATCGACATGACTAAAGAGCAGGCTGAATACATCTTAGGTCGCCCAGTGTTGCGTGATAGTTTCGCAGACAATATTTGGTATTACGTTTATCACTTTAAAAGTGGCCGTAACGCTAAAGTGACTCATAAAGAACTTATTTTATACTTTGATGGCGACTTACTCACCAAAGTTGAAGGCGACTATGAACTCAGTGATGACTTTAATACGCCTTTAAACGAAGGGGCATTGCCAACAGTGTCAGCCCCAGTTGTTGCACCATTACTACCTGAGCAAGAACCTAAAGCGATGAGGGGCGATATTCACCCACTTGTTGAAGAAGAGCGCTTAGAAACTGAAAATGATGTACCGCAGCAAGATGAGCAGTAATGAAAAACAGATTTAAGCAATAAAAATAAAAACGGAGAGAATGTTTCATTCTCTCCGTTTTTATTTATGTAATAGCAGTAATACATGACCGCTTTTAGTTCAAATCAGTTAACTTTTGCACCCGTTATCTTATTGCTGCGGCCTTCTTCTTTGGCTTTTTCAGCACGCTTGCGACGCACATCTTTAGGATCTGCAATTAATGGCCGATATATTTCTATTCGTTGACCGGACACCAATACTTCATCATGCTTGACCTGACGGCTAAACACCCCTAGCTTCACCTTGGCTAAATCAATTTCTGGAAAAAAGCTGACAATATTGCTTTGCTTTACCGCCTCAATAAATGTGGTGCCAGGCAGCACATTCACGCTAATAATTTTTTGCTGAGTCGGTAGCGCATAAATCACATCCACCGCAAATGTTTCAACATCATTTGTCATTGTAAATCACCTTGGCTCTTTCAGTGAATGCCGTCACCATTGAATTCATCAGATCTTTAAACACTTTGCCAAAGGCCAAATCAGCTAATGGATTTGAAAAATCGAAATTTAAATCAAATTCAACTTTACAGGCATCGTCCGTTAACTCGGTAAAGCGCCATAAACCGTCTAAATGTTTAAAAGGGCCATTCTCAAGCCTTAACTCAATCGTTTTACCTGGCACCACTTGGTTACGAGTGGTGAAGGTTTTACGGATCCCAGCTTTAGAGACATCAACCGACGCCACCATAGTTTGTCCATCAAACTCCAGCACTTTCCCACCCACACAGCCGGGTAAAAATGCATGATATGACTCCACATCATTAACCAGATCATACATCTGCATTGCACTAAATCGAACCAGTACACTTTTTGAAATTTTTGGCATGAAAAACAACACTCATATTAACAATGAGTCGATTTTAACATGCTCCCAAGAAAACGCATCCATTACAGCTTGATGAATGTACTCGCATCTTTAAGCCGTTTGGGTATAATCCACAGATTAGTTTTCTCTCTCCCCCATCTCTGCCACACGTCAACGAGTAAGCAGAGTTTTTAAATGGGATAACAGCGGGTATCACACGCGATTATGGTAAAAAAGAATTCAAAAAAATCAAAGAATCCGCCCGCTACGATTACACGTAATAAGCGCGCCACCTTTGAATTTAAAATCGAAGAAAAAGTCGAAGCCGGTTTAGAGCTTCAAGGCTGGGAAGTAAAATCTTTGCGTATGGGTAAAGTGACCCTCGCAGATTGCTACGTTTTTATTAAAAACGGTGAAGCCTTTATGCATGGCTGTACCATTCAGCCACTTAACACTGCAACCACCCATGTAGTTTGCGACCCAGTGCGTACTAAAAAGCTGTTATTAAAGCGCAGTGAAATTGATAAACTTGAAGGCTTAATTGAGCGTCAAGGCTACACCTTAGTGCCATTGTCACTTTACTGGCGCAAAAGCGCTTGGGTAAAGGTGGAAATAGGACTCGGTAAAGGTAAAAAAGATCACGATAAACGCCAAGACACTAAAGAACGTGAGTGGAAAGTTGAACAATCTCGAGTAATGAAGAAGTCGAGACTGGACGGATAATGAACAAACGATTGTAACTGTGGTCAAATACATTAGGTATTTTAGTATTTACCCGATACAATCAACAAACTTTGGGGGCGATTCTGGATTCGACAGGATTCACGAAACCCTGGGAGCATGTCGAGGGGCGGTTGGCCTCGTAAAAAGCCGCACTGTTATAGTTGCTAACGACTCTAACTACTCTCTAGCAGCTTAGGCTAGCTAGCCATCTTACCCACGTCTCTCAAATGGGCAGGGATTCAAGATGGTCATATTACATTTGATAGCGAGGGAACTCCGTCCGAGGGTGAACCGCGAAATAGTATCGGACTCGCCAATTGCAATCCTGTCTTTCGGAGTGTACTTGGTTAACCAAAAGAGAGACTAAACATGTAGCGCCTTGGATGTAGGCTTTCTGGACGCGGGTTCAAATCCCGCCGCCTCCACCAAATTCTAAAAGGGCTTAACCGCAAGGTTAAGCCCTTTTTCTTTGGCTAGTTCAAACAACTTTTATCAATCCCAATCAATAACTTTCTCGATTCCAATGAGACGGTGGCAACTGAACTGCCGGCCATAAAAAACCTGCACTTGGCAGGTTTTTATCAAACTCAATTAAAAAGCGATTTAGTTTTGCTTTCTAACAAACTTTGATTTGAGCATCATTTGGCCGTGACCATCAACTTTACAGTCAATATCATGGTCAGCATCAACAAAACGTTTGATAACCGCTTTAGTACCAACTTTAAGCACTAATGAAGAACCTTTTACTTTAAGGTCTTTAATCAGCGTCACTTTGTCTTCTTCTGCAAGTAGGTTACCTACTGCATCTTTTAGGATGATTGCATCTGGATCAACGATTTCTTCGTTTGGGTTCCATTCATGAGCACATTCTGGACAAACTAGTTGTGAGCCATCTTCGTATACGTAGGCTGATTCACATTTTGGACATGGTGGGATATTGCTCATGGTGAGTTCTCTTTAAATGAATGATTGTCTGCCTTTAAGTGGCTTAAATAGCACTTTTATTGCAGAAACAGATAGCGGTTATTATACGCAAAATAAGCTATATCTGCTAGACAGCTTATTTGCTGAGCTTCACAAATTAGCACCTTGATGTGAGACTGAACTGGCCAAGGTGTTATTTTTCATACAAGTGTGTTAAACATGTTACATCAGTTATTTTAAGCCCAAACTCTGGCCTCATAAGGGCTTGCGATCATTGGTGATTTTTCCGAACACTGTTTAAGGCATTTTTTATACTGCTATTTGTTGACCTCTGTGAAATTGCAGCTCATATTGCTTACCAAAGGCTAAGTTATATAGTCATCTGTAGTTACTTTTTTAAGATACAAGGTCGTGTCTGTGAGTATAGTTGCTCATTATTTACATAAATGGAAAATGAGGCTGGGCATTTTGGTTGCACTAGTCTGTTTGTGGCCGATTCAAACTTGGCTAATTAATGCAATGACTACAGATGCGTTAAGCCCTTATCGCATCACGCTAACCTTGCCGCTCTCTGACGCCCTCAATCAAGATTATGGTCTTAGCCCTGATGCTAAAGTGAATAAGGTTTTTGTCAGTGGCAGTTTTTCTGACTGGTATAGTGACGACCCTTATTATCAAATGCAGCAAGTCTCTGCTAACCAGTGGCAATATGATCTTTCCATTCATCCCGGTGACATTGAATATAAACTGGTGCTGCATCTCGATGGACAGCCGACACCGATTTGGATTTTAGACCCGAATACCCCTAACACAGCCAGTAACCCTTGGGGTGATACCAACTCTGTGTTACACGTGTTTGACTGGCCCAAGATTGCCACCACAGTGCAGCTATTTACTCTATCGATTGTGGGGGCATTTTTACTATTTTGTGTATTAGAGCCTTTTTTATATTGGTTACTGCATTTAAAAATGCCCTTTCACCGTAAACTGATGATCAGCAACATGTTGATCCTTATTTGTGTACAAGTGGTGTTTTTTGGCTATCAACTGCATCAAAGCCGCCAATTGATAAAGCTTTCGGTTAGTGACACCTTGCATAACATGCACTTGCTGCTAGCCAGTGAACAAATTGATTTTGACAACATAGCAAGCCAGCAACAACAAATCTCAGCGACCATTGAGCGTTTTTTTTCTCAAGCGACTACCCGCATCGATAAAAAACAAAACAGCTTATTTCAAATTACCTTGTCTGATTTTGCGGTGCTGGATAAAAACGGCCAATTAGTCAGTTTGCATCACCGCCGTCAGAATGAAACCATCCAACAAGATAGAGCCTCAAAACTTGGCTTTGCTAGCTCTGAAGATTACTTTATGAAGGGCTTATGGGCGCAATTAATTCCCAAGGCACAACAACAAGCGCTTACTGGGCAATTACAGGTAAAAAAACGCCCACGTAATATGCGTAAAATAGAAACCGCCCGTACCCAACAAGCTGAATGGGTACTAGGTTTTAGCCAGTTGATGCAGCCTATTGTCTACCGAGGTCAATTAAAAGGCTTTTATGGTGCGTCGATTCAAGTAAAGCTTTATGGCACTGAACTATTAAATATACTGTTTTTTCAGTTGTTGCTTTTGCTGGGGCTGATTGCTGTCGCTAGCTGGTTGTTTATGCGCGTCGGTAAAATTGTCACCAAAGACATTCTAATACTGACCAGTTGGACCCAAAGAATCGTTAAGGGTAATTTAAACCAAAAACTTTACATAAATAGCCAAGATGAAATTCAACAACTGGCCGAAGACTTCGAATTAATGCGTCAGTCCTTGGTCACCAGCTTTAATAAAATTGAGCAGCAAAATACTAATCTGTATACCGAGGCTTATTTTAATAATCTTACAGGCTTGCCTAACCGCAAAAAGCTTTACGCAGATTTAGCAGGCAAAACTGCGCACTCTTTAATTGCCTTTAACATTAATCAGTTTGGCCAAATAAATGATTTTTACGGGGTAAAAACTGGCGATGCGACTATCAAAGTTATTGCCAAGCGGATCGTCGCTGCCGCTAGTCAGCACACGGTTTACAAAACCGGCGCTAACGAGTTTGTCGTCACCCTTAGCAATCAAGTTGAAGATCTGCACTTACAACAACTAGCAGAAGCCATTATTGATGATGTCACTCAACATGCCATCACCATAGATGGCAACGAGGTATATGTTAACCTCAGCGCCGGTGGAGCCCACTGTATTGATAGTAATTACTCACAACTGCATCAACATGCTGATTTAGCCAGAAGAATTGCCCTTAAACAGTTTCAGCGTTATCAGCTGTTTTCTTTATCAATGGTCAACCCACAAGCTTTTGAACACAACATGCAGCAAAGCCGTATGTTGGCGCTGGCAATACAAAATGATGCCGTAGTGCCCTTTGTACAATTAATCCAGCCACTGGATGGCAATAGCGCCCCGAAATTTGAATGTTTAATGCGAATAAAACAAGCTGATGGCGATTATTTAACGCCTGCAATGTTTATGAAAACCGCCGTGCAATCGCGTATTTACCCACTATTGATGCAGAGTATGCTAACAAAATCTTTTGCATTATTTCATCTACAGCCCTACGAGTTTTCAGTCAATATCTCTATCGATGATATTGCCCTACCTGAACAAGTGAATCAGCTGCTTAATTTACTGAAGCAATACTCTGGGGTGGCGCAAAGATTAACCTTTGAATTACTTGAAAGTGATGAGATCACCAACTACCAATTAGTAAAAGACTTCATTGCAAAAGTAAAACCTTTTGGCTGTAAAATAGCCATTGATGACTTTGGAGCTGGTTATTCTAACTTTAGTCATTTACTCAGCTTAGATGTGGATATCATTAAGATTGATGGCTCGCTTATCCGTCACCTAGATCATGATAAAAAAGCCCAACATTTAGTTGAAACCGTATCTGAGTTTGCTCGCAAAATGCATATTCAAACCGTGGCTGAATTTGTGGATTCTGACAAGGTGCTAAATATGGTCAAGCACTACCAAATTGATTACGCCCAAGGCTATTTACTGGGTAAACCCCAGCCAACAATTGAGGCAGCATTAGGCTTACCGCGCCCAGTAAAAAAACAGCTGACAAATAGCGTTATTGAGCCAGTATTTAGTTAACCCTCAGCACTATCTGCAAGCACTAATCACTAATCACTAAGGAGTTAGGAGTTAGGAGTTAGAAGTAAGTGCTAATCACTAACAAAAAATACCGCTACTCAGTTGCGGTATGTTGTCACTCACCAAGCCGGCTCAATCAGCGATGAGCTGTGTTTTTATGAGTCTGGTTGCAATTAAACTCGCTCAGACAACATGGCATCAGATTAGTGTGAAACACAAAACCGTGGCCATTAAATAAAACTAGGGCGACTAAATATAGTCGCCCTAGTTTTATTTAATGATGTTAGTTGCTGTTTGATTATAAAAAATTAGTTAGTTACCAATCATTTTTTGTTGAGAATAAACTCGCTCGCCCAAGGTGTTAAGCACTGTGCACTCACCATCAAGCACGGCAATAATCGACTTACCCTCTCGAAACTCATCGGGCAATATTACCCTTCCAGCGGCACTGACATGCAACCCTTTCAGTACAGTGTTATTCATAGATAGACCTGCCGGAGCATCATAAAATAATACCGTTACTGTCGCTTTATTATCTTTATCAACTGTGGCTAACGGCTGCGTTACTTCTGTCATAAGTTCACTCTCATCCTTATAAAGCGGCTAACATGACTATTAGTTCCCTTATGATAAGTCTAGTCATGAATTATTGATTTATCGAGAAACTGAACAACATATTACTTACAAAGGTATTGTTAATTTGACCTAGCTCACTGCTTAATGATGATTTTGTTCAAAAATTAGGGGGAATTTTAATATCTACAGCGGTCATTTTTGTGCTGCTGGCAAGAAAATGAGCAAAAACCAGTAAAATTAACATTGAAACAGATACAGCCCCTAAACAGTTGCGATAATTTTTGCTAGAATCATCGACAATTTTTCGATATAAGACTGAGATTAAGATGGGAAGAGCATACCAAAACCGCAAAGAATCTATGGCTAAAACCGCTGGCCAAAAAACGCGTTTATACTCGCGCTACGGTAAAGAGATATATGTTTCAGCTAAAAATGGTGGTGTTGATCCTGACGGTAACTTAGCATTACGCAGCTTAATTGCACGAGCGAAAAAAGACCAAGTACCGACTCATGTTATCGAACG
This sequence comes from Shewanella sp. 3_MG-2023, assembly GCF_030548765.1. Taxonomy (NCBI): domain Bacteria; kingdom Pseudomonadati; phylum Pseudomonadota; class Gammaproteobacteria; order Alteromonadales; family Shewanellaceae; genus Shewanella; species Shewanella sp. 3_MG-2023. The sequence goes on from NZ_JAUOSH010000022.1 coordinate 55,558, forward strand.
TGCCATTGAAAAAGCCAAAGGCGGTGGCGGTGAAGATTATGATACCGCGCGTTATGAAGGTTTTGGCCCTGGTGGATGTTCAGTCATCGTAGATTGCTTAACTGACAATGTGAAACGTACTTTCACTGAAGTGCGTCAAGCTTTCGTTAAAAATGATGCTAAGTTAGGTGGACCTGGTACTGTTGCTCACAGTTTTGACCACCAAGCCGTATTTGTATTTCCTGGTGATGACGATGAAGCCGTTTTAGAATTGCTGATGATGGCTGATGTGGACGTGACTGATGTTGAGTTAGAAGATGGCATGATCAGCGTTTTCTCACCAATCACTGAATACAATAAAGTCCGTGTGGCATTAACTGAAGATAATGCAGACATCGAATTTGAAGTTGAACATATCACATTTGTACCTCAGGCCATGACCGAAGTGACCGGTGAAGATGTTGAAACCTTCGATAAATTTATTGCTGCTTTAGAAGACTGTGATGACGTACAAAACGTTTATCACAATGCTGAGATTAACGACTAACAGCAACAGCTCTTACGCCAGCCCTAAAGCGGATGAGCCCAATAAAAACGCAGTCAATAGACTGCGTTTTTTATGGCTTACCTTTGTAGCTAAAATAAGGGCAAGTCGCTTATTTTAATTCCATTTCTTGAACTTTTTCATAAGCTATTTCAGGTGCTGTAACCTCGGGCTTCTGATGTAAATCTGCTTTTAATTGTCCTTTTCGATGCTTGAGTGCGGCATCAAGTTTTTTACCTGCTTGGGTAAGTGCTGGGTACATAACGGGATCTGACGCTTTGGCAGCGATTCGGCTACCTTCATAGTTCGTGGTAATTTCTACTTCAAACTCGCCGTGCTCTTTTGAAATAATAATATCGAGTGATATTAGCGTTGGGAAATGACTGGCTATTTTAGTGAATTTTTGATTGACGTGTTCTTTTACAGTATCAGTAACATCGACATGGTGACCCGAAAGATTTATTTTCATAGATAAATATCCTTTAATAATATAGCGACGCTATATACTTCACTTTCTTTAAGCAATTTTATTCTTACACCAGTATATTTGAGGACTTGTGTCCTAGAACTCAAGGGAAGTTGGATAAATTTTTGTTAACATTACAAAAATTTCTCACTACCCCCTCATACTAGTGTTAATTATTTTGTTTGCAGCGATTCATTTGTCTTACAACTTCAGTATAGACATAAAATTAAAACAAAATCTGCAACTTTTGTCGTGTTTGCACTTTATTTGTGCATTTAGCTGTTTTTTAAGAAAATTAACCTTCAAAATAGTTTAAAAATCAGCCAAAAAAGCTAAATTAAGGCACAGTTCAAGCGTCCATGGCCTCAAGTTAATCTATGACTAAAAGTGATAATTCACGCTTTACACTCACTTTTAAGCACTGGAGTGGATTTCATAAAAAACCCAGCATAAGCTGGGTTTTGTTATATCGGTCATTTGAGATAAGTTTATCGTTAAAGTCAGTTAACTTTGGTTACCGACAAGGTGGGAGAGCTCGCACTGGGGCCAGTTACCGTAAATCGATATGTGCCAGCATCTGCAGCATTAAAATTCATATTAGCCCCTTTGGATGCCAATGACTTCATTTCACCTTCTAACACCGTTTCTTCGCCAGCAATAGCACCAAAATCAACAGTAGACCAATCTGCAGTAGCAATCTTAAATTCATGATTGCCCGCCTCTAAAGCGATATCAACATGGTAAACCGAAGAACCTTGGTAAGTTAGTGCATCAACTTCACCCCAGCCATTCATTCCGCCACGAATATACACAGTATTAGTGCCAAACATTTCTGTTTTATTGACAGTTAGCATTGGCTCTAAACGATTACTCATATTAAAAGTAAAAGTGTACATTTCTTCAGTTTCAAAGTTGAGACTCATATTCGTCCCTGCAACCGCTAACGCTTTGGCAGTATCTAAGGTCACTGCACCATTATCATCTAAACTGCCGTAATCAACTGTAGACCAATCACTTGAGGCAACTTTAAATTCATGGTTTGCTGCTGATACCAATATTTCTGCTTGGTAAATACTGCCACCCATGTAAACCAATTCATTGGTTTCGCCCCAACCATTCATGCCGCCACGAACATAAACACTAGTGCCAACGAAAGGCTCTTCGTTGTATACGGTTAGCACTGGGTTATCTTTATCTGCTGCATTAAGTGAGAACACATAAGTCCCATCAAGTGTTGCGGTAAAGCTTAAATTTGCGCCCGCTCTAGCAAGTGGCTCAGCTACGTCTTCATCAACTCCCGCTTCGGCATCTGACACGCCGCCAAAGTCCACAGTGCTCCAATCACTGGATGCCACTTTAAAGTCATAGCCACCCGCGGCTAAAGTAATTGCAACGCGATATTCACCACTACCAATATAGGTAAAGCTATCCACTTCACCCCAGCCATTCATGCCACCACGAACAAATACTTCAGTGCTGCCATATGGCACAACATCTGGCGCACCCGCTGTAGCATTAGCACTTAAACCTGCACCTTGTGTATCACCTTGGTTTTTCACAAACACTGCTGTGGTATAAGCCGGTACAGTAAACGTGCCCTCTTCAGTCCCCTCACTAAAGTTGGCACTTTGCACTGTGGTGTCAATCGACATAGATAAACTTGGATGCAAACTAAACCCAGATGCAGTCGGCACTGTATGAGACTGCTCACTTTCACTGCCGTTGATCATCACCACCATGGCATCAACTGAAGGGTCTATATCAGTTAAATCAGCACCATCATCAATACTCATCACAATTACGCCCTGAGTTTGATTCTTGCCAATATTATGGAAACCAACACGGTCAATAATGTCTTGCTCAGTCGTTAAACGCAGTAGTGGGCTCGTTTTACGTATAGATAAAAACTCATTAAAGACGTTAGAAGCAAACTCAATTTCAGACATAGAGGCAGCTGAATTAGGATTACCCGCAAGCGCAATAATTTGCTCCATTTTGGCAGCATTATCTTGCTCTAACGGTAAGCCGACATTCCAGTTATTACTGCCTTTAGTAAAGTCGACCCAGTTAAACCAATCGCCGGAATCATAAGTATTTCGGTCTAATGATTTCGAGCGCAACATGTCGCCACCCATTTGTAAAAATGGAATACCTTGGCTCATTAATGGAATCGTAGCAGCAATATTTTGCACTCGTACGCGGCTATCTAACGATAAACCAATATCATTTGAATACTGTAAAATATCCCATAAGGTTTCGTTATCATGCTTTGATACATAGTTAATACTGTCTGCAGGATCTAAGGTGTAAGCTGTTGGCTGTGAGTTCCAGCTAAAGCTACTCCCTGTGGCAGTATTGCCGTTAAAGTCTTTTAAGACGTAGTTTTGTAAGTTACCTGCCATTGATAAGCGCAGCGTATCTTGGTCACGCAAATAATCATCTTTTTGCTCAGAAGCAAATAAAGCCCCCCCTCGAACGGCCTCACGAATACGGTCATTAAAGGTACCGACTTCACTGCCTGCCATATTGGCTTGAGTGGCCTGTTCAAACAATCGATTATCGGCGACTTCACCAAAGTTCCAACCTTCACCATAGAAGTAGTTATCAGCATCAACCGCTTGAACGGCATCACGGGCAGCTAAAATACTGCTCTTAGGCATATGACCCATCACGTCGAATCGGAAACCATCAAAACCATATTGCTCAGCTAAAATCACCATTGAATCAGAGACAAACTTATCCATCATTCGATGTTCAGTGGCGGTATTATCACAACAGGTGGATGATTCAATGTTACCGCTAATTTCGTTATAACGGTGGTAATAACCTGGCACGACTTTATCGAGCACTGAGTTATCCCAAAGCCCAGATGAACTGGTATGGTTATACACCACATCTAACACGACTCTTAGCCCTAACTCATGTAAAGCTAAGTTCATTTCACGTAACTCTCTAACTCGAGCAATGCCATCGGCATCGCTAGCATAACTGCCTTCTGGGGCAATAAAATGCTGAGGGTCATACCCCCAGTTAAAGCTGTCATAGCCGCGCATAGCTTCAACTAATGCTTGGGCATCTTTTGAGCCTGGTAATGCTCCTTCTAGGATTGATTCAATTGTGGCTGATTTATCTTGGGTAACACAGGCATCTGCACTGTCTTCAATCTTGTCACACAAGGTGCCTAAAGTGTCTGTGATATCAACTCGCTCTGCCGGATCTTCATTAACAGTAGCGATATCATTGACAGGCAATAAATGAAAATGAGTCACGCCACTTTCAGCTAATTTACGTAGATGCTCAACAGGTGCACTACCCGCTTCAGTAAAGGCTAAATACTTACCTCGGTTTTCTGCGCTAGTGCTTTCATCGCGAGCACTAAAATCACGAACATGACCTTCGTAAATCACGATATCTTCAGGATTGGCAACCGTCATGACTTCGTGGTCATCCCAACCATCAGGTTTTAAGTCATCATCACTTAAGTTAATAAATTGACTATAGCGGCCATTGGTTGACACATTCAGAGAATAAGGGTCCGTTGATTCAAGTGTTTCAATGGCTTTAGTTACAGGATGGAAAACAATGAGTTCGTAACGGTAATACATTCTGTCTAAGCTCATATCACCGCTAAATGACCAAATCCCCGTTTCAGCATCTAAGGTCATCGACTCAGTACGGGTTAAGTTTTTAGCTGCATCATAAACTTTCAAATTCACTGTTTGAGCTGTTGGTGCCCAGACTTTCGCCATGATGTTACTGCCATCATAGATTATGCCTAAGTCAGCTTCATCAGCATCATTCTCACCAGCGGTGTACAGTGCATCAAGTACTTTAGCGGCTTGAACATGAGTTGCTGCAACAGGTTTGTCGTCGCCATCATAAGCCACCATAACCAACTGATTTTTAGCAATAGACTTAGCTTCTTCTGTAGTAAAATTCGCTTCATAAGCAGGCCAATCCGCTAAATGCGGTACTAAGGCTTTTTGCGCATCAGTTAGCTCACTGCTCATAACTTCAACTTGTGTGCCACTGATATTGCCATCATTGTCAGCTGCAATTCCTGCACTATCAGAATGATGAATAACAAATTTTGCTATGCCGTCCGCTGACTGATTCCATACAAAAGTATTTTGATCGAGCCAATGAGCACTAGCACCATCAATTGAAAAGCCAGTATCTAACACAGGATAAGCATAAATATCGCCAATCCCATCAATGGTAAAGTTTGTGCGATCGAACATGGCTTCTGGTGCGTCTCCGTCTTCAAAGGCAATTAAGCTCATGCTTAAATCGCCCGAAGCAATGGCCTTATCATCACCATCATGAATAATGAAATTAGCACATTCTCCATAGCCTTCTTTTAATTCTAAAACCCAATAAGCGCCGTAGACTTCATCAACCCCAGTAAAACGATGTCCATTGGCCCAGTCCGTGCTGTCAAATGGCGGAGCATAAGCGTCACATTTGTCGTTATTCCAAGTGTGTAATTTATATGCTGAATACTTTGGATTTGACTCAGTGTTATTTTTATCTTGCTTGCGGTGGTAATAAAGTACCGCTTGATTTGCCCCCGCTAACACACTAGGCAAAGGCAAGTTAGGGTTTAAGCCCACTTCACACGTTTCATTGTTTGCATCAGGAAAAGTCGGTGCAGGACAACTTAATGGCGGCGGTGGAACACACGCAGTGCCCTCGGCATTCGGTACATTGGGCACATTACAGGTTAGCAGTACTTCACCGGACTCTACTGAGTCACCACCACAACCATACAGAGCAGTTAACGATAAAGTCACTGCGGATAATTTTATTATTCTATAAAGGCTCATCATGAGTCACTTCTCCCTGTTAAATTCGATACTGGGCATTTGGTTGAGCTAAGTTTCTTAACGGCGTCATCAGCGTTAGATTTACATGACATAATTTAACCCTAGATAAAATTCACGACCGAAGTACTGAATGGTGCCGGTTTTGTTTTGGTTGCCAAAATAGCTCTTAGTTGGCTCGTCAGTTAAGTTATTCACTTGGAATAACAGTCCTAGCCCATCGGTCACTTGATAAGACGCTTGATAATCAATCACGGTTTCACCGTCAAAATTGACCACCTGCTCATTAATAGCGACTTGCTCTGAGATAAAGTCGTCACGATAGCGAGCGCTAACTCGAGTTTCAAAGCCTTCATAACTGTAAAATAACGTTGCACTTGCAACATTATTTGATAAGCCAGGTAGGCCTTGCTTTGACGCTTCACCAGCAAAGGTAGAAATGGTTTCGATTTCAGATTCGGTATAGGAATAACTGGCATTAAAGCCTAACCCTGACCACGCATCGGGTAATGAAGCAAACACTTGGGTGTAGGCCAGTTCTAAACCGCGAATATAGCCGCCCTTTTCGTTATTCATTGCCGTTGTGAAAGTACCATTAACCGTTGGCACAACTTGGCCACTGTCTAATTCAATCGAATCAGGCACGTTGTAGCCATTGCCTTTAAAGTCGTAGTTGTCGATGCTGTCGGTATCAATAAATGACTTAATATCTTTGTAGAAAAGCGCAGCAACAAACGCACCTTCATCAAAGTAATACTCATAAGACACATCGTATTGATCGGCATAGAAAGGCTTTAAGAATGGGTTATTAGTGCTTGAACCATTAATTTCACCTGTGTCGCTGACCGAAGCGCTCGCATCGCCCGCTAAGCGATTAATAGGTGGGCGAGACATCACTTTCGCGGCGCCAAAACGCACTTGAGCGCTTTCTGTCACATGAAAGTTAAGGTTAATTGAAGGCAAGTAATCGGTATAGCTCACCCCTTCAACGATGGGAGCATAAAGCGAGTTATTGATACCGATTTCGTCGAGAATATTTTGCGCACCAAAAGCTGGATCGCCCCCCACATTTTTAAGCACGGTTGCCGATTGTTCGGTGTTTACCACCCTTACGCCAACGTTACCCGTTATTGGCAAACCACCTAATTCAGTATTGATATTGGCTAAGGCATAACCAGACCAAACCTTTTCGTACACTTCACCACTTTGCAATACTGACCATGAATAGTTGTTGGTATAACCTTGGGCTTGCCCCGGTGCAACACCATCAGCGTTACCCCATGTTTGCACTGGTTGCGGAGTTCCATTTGGGAACCACGCGTTAAGTGCCGCATCAACATCAATGGCTAAATAAGATGGGAAATAGCTAAAATCACCTTCCCAATCAACGACAGTGGTCATGTCATCGGTCAATCTTAATGGCGGCTGCGAACTCGAAAAAGCATTATCAACTCCGTATTCAAATACTGAGCGGTCATTAGAGTAAGTACGGTCTGAATAACGACTACCAAACTCAACACTGGATATAACATCATTGTCTAGGGTGTATTCAAAATCTATCCGATAAGCGATTAATTCATCTTCATTCACATAGGGATAGATGCCATATTTGCTGACCATCATACGGTCAGTATCAGAAAATGCATCCGCTTGATTAAAACCCACATCGGGTAAATCTAAACCATTCAGTAAGTAGCTAATTGATACATTTTCATCAAAAATGGGCGTGTCGGCGTTGGCATCAACTGCCACATTTGACCATAACAAACCATTACGAAAATTACTTTTTGCCGATGATAAAGACACATCAACATTCACATTAAGATTGTCAGTAACTTGCCAATCAGCGTTAATGCCATAGCTATTTACTTCATCAAAATCTTGATTGTCATCGTTAACCAACTCAACCCGCGTGTTACCAGTAGACTTACGGTTGTAAGTACCACCAATCACTGAGTTACCATCTAAAACAGGGTTGGCAATTGAAGCACTTTCTGGCTCTAACTTAACCCTAAAACCACGGGCAAAGGCTTCTGTGTCAAAGCGAGATATAAATGCATCAGCTTTAAGGACAAAATTATCAACCGGTGCCCATTCAATCGCCCCCATGTAGCCATTTCGAGTTTCAACGCCGCCAAGATGCTGTAGTTCAAAACCTTCACCCAAATATTCTTTATGGGCGTTAGTCATATCGCCATCGTCACCAATCGGGCCATTGGTGTCATTTTCGATAAAGTCGACATCCGCTGTGCCATTGTATGCAAAGCCAATAAATTGAGTTGCTACGCTTGGCTGATTCAATCTTGCATAACCAACGGCAATACCTAATGTGTCTTCAAGAAATTTACCCTGATATGAAAAACTGACGCGATCGCCATATTCTTCCGCACCATACACTTCACTCGCGCGGTCGTTATACATAGCGCGGGCATTCACCACAAAGTTATGTTTTTCTGTTTTGCTCAAAGGACTAACCGTTGCTAACTCAACCGTACCGGCTACGCCCCCTTCAAGTAATGATGCTTTAGAAGATTTATATACTGCAGCAGAGCTAATTAGCTCAGAAGGATATTGATCAAACTCAATGCTACGAGAGCCACTTGTCGATACCTGCTCACGACCATTTAAGGTTGAAGAGACAAAGCCACCTGACATACCACGAATATTGATTTGAGCAGCTTGGCCACCGGTTCTCACCGCTGAAATCCCCGGTAAACGGGTTAATGCATCCGCCATTGATACATCTGGCAGTGCGCCTAAGTCATCTGCTGATAGTTGCTCAGAAACAGTATCCCCATAACGTTTTGAATTAAGTGAATCAATCAAACTACGGCTATAACCGGTGACACGAATAACCTCAATGTCATCTTCAGCGGTGATATTATTGCTACTGGTATTTGCTGCGGCATTATCCACATTAGTTTCATTTTCGACCGCATTAGCGACCTGAGTTTTTTCTGTATTGATGCCATCGGCAGCAAGCGCTATATCGGATGAAAAAGCAAATCCGCCCCCCGCAGCAGCTAGCGCTAGCGATAACACACTAGGTTTACAATTGAACATTGAGTTTCCCCTCACCTTACTGACTTTATAGTCACCCAACATTCAGTTATACGACTCAGACTAATGGAATATCAGGCATTATTATCCCGATATACTAGACATGGTTCAGCGCTAGCCTCAATTTACTGCATACGTATTCATAACATATTATTAACATACCAATTATTACAATAGTCGCTAAGTTGATGTAATCAAATGCTAAAATCGGTTTGCTAATTATGATTAATATTTACACTATCCGCGGCAATCCACTTTTGGCTATAGGCTAGTCATTAAATATCTAAGGGGAGGTAGATTTCGTCACTCACTCAGGTAGAATACTTTTCAGCTAAACCATTTGAGTAATGCTTCTAATCACAGTTTTAACCAGATTACTCACTAAGTGTTTGAAATTGTAAACAAAGGATAAATGATGGGTTTTAAGTTAACGGTAAAATGGCAAGCAGATCATTTTGATCATCAAGCGCCAGAGTTTAACCGGGATCACCAAATCGAATTTGGTACAGGCCAAGTTGTTCACGCCTCTTCTGCGCCTGAATATAAAGGCAATGAAGCCAAGGTTAATCCTGAAGAAAGTTTGCTTGCGGCCTTATCCTCTTGCCACATGCTAACCTTTTTAGCCATTGCCCATTTAAAACGCCTAACAGTTGAAACCTATGTTGATAATGCCAAAGCAGAACTAGGCAAAAATGATAACGGTAAGCTGTCAGTCACCAAAATGACTTTGAATCCTGTGGTAACTTTTGCAGAAGGCATTGAAGTCAGTCAGGAAGTGATAAATAAAATCCATGACAAAGCCCACGCCAATTGCTTTATCGCCAATAGTGTTAATTCTGAAGTAGCAATTAACGGCTGATAAATACCTGCTAAAGGCTGTATTTACAAATAAAAAAACCGATATCAACTTGACTTGATATCGGTTTTTTTACACTTATTTACCAAGCTTAACTCAAGTTAGCGCCTTTAAAATTGCGCTTTAGTATCTGCCGCAAATCCGCTTGCAGGAATTGGCTTAGCTTTTAACGGCGCGATTGGCTTTTGGATCAGCTCATCTTTTAAATAACGAATGGCGGTTTCAAGTTGGGCATCTTGGCCCGAGAATGTGGCAAAAGGTAAGTTATCTACCTCAATATCCGGTTCAACTCCGTGGCCTTCAACAATCCAACTGCCATCAATAGCGTATTGTGGATACTCCGCCACTCTTGCCATACCTTTATCCGTTAGGCTGTTGCGCCCTGAAAGCCAAACCCCTGCACCCGCAGTTTGCTTACCAATTAACGGCGCTAACCCTAAGGCTTTAATGCCTGCTGAAAAGGTCTCGCCATCTGAATAAGTCATTTGATCCGCGAGCACCACTAAGTGACCCCTAAAGGTTTGCTGCATATTGGTATTAGCAGTGCCATGGGTGGGCTGCCAAAAAGCCCACGCACGGCGCAGTAACTTTTCAATAATCCAGCTATCGATATTACCGCCACGATTACGACGCACATCAATGATTAAACCGTCTTTGTCATAATTGGTATAAAACTCACGGGCAAAGCTTTCAATATCCCCAGCCCCCATGGCATACAAATGTAAATAACCAATGTTGCCTTTACTGGCACTGCTGACTTTAGCGGCATTATTGGTGACCCAGTCTAAATAACGCAGCTTGGCATCGGTGCGGTTATCATGGGGCACAACAATCGTTTGATGGCTTTTTTTACCACGAGTTAACTCCAACAACACTTGTTTATTGGTTTGATTACGCAGTAGTTGACTAACCTGAGCAAGACTGCTGACAGGCTTACCATTAATGGCTTTGATGATGTCGCCCTCTGCGGCGTCAACGTCAATACGGGCCAGCGGTGATGCCTGCGTTGGTAGCTCTGGGTCGTTACGATAAATATGGTTAATCAGCACCCCTTTTGAGGTTTGCGCTAACCGTGCCCCTAAACTTGCCCCTGTGGCAGTGTCGTTTTTAGCTATATCACCACCGCGCACTTGCGAGTGCAATGAATCAAGCTCGCCCATCATTTGCTTGAACAAATCATTAAGCTCATTTCTATCGGTTAAGCGGGCTAATAACGGCTGATATTTTTGCTTCACCTGCTGCCAATTAACCCCGCGCATATTCTTGTCGAAAAAGGAGTCACGGTGCATTAACCAGGCATCTTCAAATATCTGCTGCCACTCTTGCATTGGCGCTATAGATAACTGCCACTGGGCGGTATCAACCTGAGTGTTTTTAAGCTCTGTGGCTATTTTATCGCCAGCATCAACAATATGCAGCTCACTTGGATTAGCCTGTTTTCTTAGCAGTAATTTTTCACCATCATCTGAAAGTTGATAGTCGCTGATATCAGCGGAAAACTCGGTTACCTCAGGCGACAAGTTATCAAACTTCACCAGTTTTAAGCTGCTTTTATCTGCCACTGTATCGAGCAAATATAGCTTATCTTTACTGGCAGTTAAGCTGGAATAATTGCCTGATGCCACCGGAACTTGCCAGAGTCTTTGACTGATATTATCCCAATCCACTTTGACTTTTTGATTACTATCAGCCTGACTTCTAGCCTCTTTGGCATCGGCAATGATACTGCTATTGAGCTCGGTTGGTTTTACGAAGGGAAATACCGACTTTTCAGTTAATGCGATGGCAAAGATTTCAGTGCGTTTATCAAAAACCGGCCCCATATTTCTATCACCCCAAGGCGAACCAGGAGTCGCTTTAAAGTGCCGCGCTGATAAAAAATATAACCATTGTCCGTCAGGGCTAAAGCTAGGTGAATGTGACTCGTATTTATCACTGGTAATGGATTGGGCTTTATTATCATTAACCGAATACAGCACGATTTGCGGGCGCTGTTGACCCATTTCCAATTTGGTTAAGGCAATAAATTGGCTATCACCAGACCAAACGATATCCGGATATTCTCCTAACCCTTCACCATGGGTGATGATTTTAGTATTTTTACCTTTGTTTAAATCCAGTAACCACACATTGCCATCGTAGTCATCATGGGCAATATAGCGGCCATTGGGTGATAAATGCAGACTGGTTCTTAAGCTACTGCCATCTTTAGTGAGTTGTTTTGCCCCTGCACTGCCATCAGCGGGGAATTGCCAGATCTCTTGCTCGCCTGATGCATCACTGATGCCATAAACCCAATCACCATCCGTACTTAATAACGCATTTCTAATGCGGGCGTTAGCGGGTGATTGCACTTGGATTAAGCGGCGGCCATCATGACTTGCTATGGCTACATGGCTTCTAGCGGTGATCACCGCTTTATCGCCACTGGCGGCTAACTCCACTGAGGTAGCAAATGCCATTGGATCTTTTAACCAATGTTCACGGCGATGGGGAAAATCTGAAGTCAGGCTAATATCGACTAAGGATGAACTGCCATCATTAATGCTAAAGACTTTAATATCTGCCCCATGCTGAAACACAACTCGACCATCATTTAACTGTGCATCTCTGACTTGCCAAGCACTAAATTGGGTATGTTGCTTAGCATCTTGACCATCAAGCGTCATCGACCAAATATTATCATTGCCAGATTGGTCGCTAATAAAATAAAGCCGATTTTGCCACAGCATGGGTTGTCTTACTGAGCCTTGATGAGCTGCTGTCAGCTTTTGCGCCTCTTGATTACTGCCCAATTTAAATCGCCAAATTTCACCTAAAGCGCCGCCACGATAAACTTTGGCGTTATCACCACTGGTTTGCAGGCCAAACTGAGTAAAATAAACATACTCGCCCGCATCATCAATGGTGCCTTCAATCGCATCTGCTAGGGGTAAATCCGTTAATTGCAGCGTCTGTGGATCTACCGTTTTAAGAACCCAGTAATTTGCCGGTCCATTAGCATTATCGGTGGCATACAAAATCTCCCCGCTGGCTGTCCAGCCTTGCAATCTGACGCGACTATTTTCAAAGCTTACTCGCTTGGCAACGCCGCCTTTGATCGGCATGACATACACTTCAGTAGCGCCATCATAGTTCGCGCTATAGGCAAGCCAATTACCATCTTTTGAAATCACAGCATCGATTTCTTCTGCTGCTTGGGTGGTTAATCGTGTTGCTGAAGTTTGATTTAACTGACTAAGCCAAAGATCGCCTTCGGCGGTAAATACCAAGGTTTGATCATGTAGCGCTGGCGCGCGGTAATAGCCTTGATTGTCTGAATTAACCGCAAGAGCGGATGTGCTTAACAGCCCAAGAGCTAATAAACAGGCGCTAACAGAATGGCGAAGTTTCATAGTCAGAAAAGTCCTTGTAAATATTATTATTTTCAAGCAATCAAACTAGCAAACTTAAACTGATTTAGCAGTATAAAACCCAGTATTTATTGCGATAAAAGTTTAAGAATTTGTAACAATTAACTTATTCGCCGCAAAAAAAGGGTAACAACTTTTGTTGTTACCCTTGGTGCTTTGGACACCTAGCTCGACAACAAATCTTCAAGCTAGAGCCAATGTTACTGTTAGCGCACTAGTGCCATTATTGAATCGATTGTTGCAAGCTTAAGCGCTGCTGTAATTGTTGGTATTGCTGATATTGAGGATGCTGCTGCTGAATAATCTCAGGGAATTGCAGCTCAATAACCTTCGAATATGCCTGAGCTTGCTCCAATTGTTTGTTATCTAACAGTTCAGCTAAATGCTTGATTGCATTAATGGAGTTTGTTGCCTTAGCTTCGCCAGTTGCGTTGGCTGCGCTAGTCGTGTTAGCTGAGTTAATGTCGTTAGCTGAGCTCATGACATTAACTGCTGAACGAGTTTGTGCTGGCGTTGGTAATTGAGCTTGAGGCTGAGATTCTGGTTGTGATTGTAATTGTGGTTGTGATTGAGCCGCAGACATAGATTCACGCTGCTGTTGAGGCATAACTTTAGTTGTCACAGTTGGGAGCACATCAGCGGCAGACTCAACTGTCGTTGCCGTCATTGGCGTTGGCGTTGCTGAAATAGTTGTTGGCGTTACTGTTGCTGAAATAGGCGTTTCAGTGGCTTTCGTTGCCATTGGCACACTGTCACCCGCATCTATATTGGCATGTTGGGTAAAGTTTGGATTAACTAATATCACGCTGGCAATGATCATTACAGATGCCGCGGTTGACAGCCCTAAACGATGCTTATGCCAAAAACTCACTTGCACGACATTTGTGGCTGCTGAATAACCTTGAGATGCTCTTGCCTGCTCAACTGGAGCGGCGCTCAATTTAGCTTGGGCTAAGATAGCCTTATCCATCGCTTTGGGGGGCGTTTCTAAATCCTGCTGATACAGGGTTTCAATTTCTTGCTGCAAAGCCAGAAACTGTTCATCAGTCTTATCGTTGACTGAGCTTTTATCTTTAGAATCACTCATGATCCGCCCCTTGCCATTTCAGCGCTACACATTGCTTAATACTTTGATAGGCATAGCGAATGCGGCTTTTGGTGGCCTCTAAGGTTACATCGGCAATCTCACTGATTGCAGTAGCTGTTAAGCCCAATTCAATATTCAGCAAAAAAGCCTCTCGTTGTAATTGAGGCAATTTACTAATACAGGTCTTTAATAATTGCCCTTTTTGGCTATCAAGCAGTTGCTCATCAGGACGACTGCTATGAGAACTATCCAGTGTGCTGGCATCAAAGCTATCCATGCCCTCTTCTGCGGTTTCAGCAAGCTTATCGAGTGGTTTCACCGCCCGCACATGATCGATCAGTAAGTTATGGGCAATGCGATAAATCCAAGTGGTAAACTTGGCTGTGACTTGATAACTGCTCGCGGCTTTTATCACCTTGCCCCACGTGTCTTGGTATAGATCTTCTGCTAATTGCTTATCGCTGATTTGGCGCACAAAATAGCGATACAAAGGCCCTTTATGTTTGCTATACAGCTGCTCAAAAGCAAGCGAGTCCCCTTGCTGATAATTCAACATTAATTGCTCATCTGATAATGCAGTTATTTTATCCTTCACCGCCGGCAACCTTGGTTTATAGACTGTTTTTAATCACTTTAAACAGTTTGCCCAGCGTAAATGCGATTGTCTATTAATACTCTGCAATTGAGCTATATTATTCACAGCACCTTATCATTAATACTCCTGTCGACAATGAGCTCGTTAATAATAGCCGAGTTAATAATAGGCTAGTTAAAAATAGCCTTGCCAATAATGCTGCCCTGCTTTGGCGGAGTATCATAAATAGGCTGCGGCATCGGATAAGCTTGTCGTTGATGGGGCTTTTTTATCCCGACATTGTTTGTAACAGACACTAGCATCGCCTGCTTAACAAGGGCAATAAACTCGCTGCGCTCACCTTGGCTATCAGCTCCTTTAGCATCAAGGGCGATATTGATTAACTCAGGGTAATCAAAACGATGAACATAATTACTTTGATTAATTAATTGCCCTAAACCCGCCACCGCTGCAGCAAAACGAAACTCATCACTGGCTTGTTGAAAGAATTTGTCTTGTTGAGTAATGTCAATATCAAACTGGCCAAGCAAAGCTTGTTGGCTTGTTATACGCATGTCATGCAATGACAATGTGGCGAGGTTATCGGCACTAAAGCGCTGCTGAGCACTTGGTTTATGGGCTGGTGATTTATAAGCAGCTGAATCATCGATGCGCAACTCATACAAGGCACTATATTGGCCACTTGATTGAGCCTCCAATCGAGCATGGCCTTTGGACATTTGTTTATTAACGGGGTTGCCAAAATTTCGCTCAAAACCAATTAGTCGGTATTCCGTAATCAACCTTGGATTGAAGCGTAACTTGGCTTGTAAATAAGCTAAGCCTTGCTTTGCAGGCTCTGTGGCCTTGTCACTCTGTTTGATATTAATCAACAGCAGCAAGGTGTCATTATTATAAGGCGATGGCGCCAGTTCAGTATGTATCTGATAGTTTTCAGATAATGGCTGATATTGACTAAAGTCATATTGAAATGCATTGAGTAAATTCTGGCTTTGGATGGTATTTTTTTCAGGCCAGATTTGCTGGTTGAGTAAGTGCTTTAGCCTGTTATAGTCGCTGATACAGCCGCTGCTATCCGTATTAAATGTCAGCAGGGATAATGGCGTTTCACCACTAACCATGTTGCCGCCATGACTCACAACAGCCTGCTGAGCAGCCACGCAGTTTGGCTGTAATGTTAGAGTTTCAGCAACCCCATTAACGTTTACAAGCAGCAATAGGCTTAGTTTGCACGCCTGATAAATTGTACATTTACTCATCTATGACTCCGTAATAACCACAATACTATTATTAACGTGCTCAGATTAAAAAAGGGTTATTTATCTTTCACATTTAATCACCCCCCAAAACAAAACAATATAAATCAATACCATAAACCCAAAAGCACATTAATTATGCGTAACGTTAACGGGTTAATTTTTACCTTATCAATAACCCAAAACTTGCAGTACACGATTGCTGTTCGATGTTTACCAAAAGCCAGTATAAGCATTCGTAATCACAAACTGAGTTTCAGCCCCAAAAAACACTGAAATGCAGCGAAATGTGAGCCAACATGATATTATCTAGCCCCTTTTTTATAGGCGCAAAAATGCAGCCTATAATGCCTGTACCCTATGCAGGTATAAGTAAAATTATTCTAATATAATAAGTGTGTTAAGGAGTTATCATGCAAGCCCTTGTTGCCGTAGTTATGGGATCTAAGAGTGATTGGCCGACCATGGAAGCCGCCGCAGAAATTATGGATAAGCTGCAGGTGCCATATCACGTTGAAGTTGTCTCAGCGCATCGTACTCCTGACAAACTCATGGACTTTGCTAGCACTGCTGCTGGTAAAGGCTTTAAAGTCATTATCGGCGGCGCCGGTGGTGCAGCACATTTACCCGGTATGATTGCCTCAAAAACCCGCCTTCCAGTGCTGGGTGTGCCTGTGCAAAGCAAAGCGTTATCAGGCATGGACAGCTTACTGTCTATCGTACAAATGCCTAAAGGTATTGCAGTTGGTACCCTTGCTATTGGTACTGCTGGGGCGTTTAATGCCGGCTTACTTGCTAGCCAAATTCTTGCGGTTGAAGACAGTGAACTTGCAGCGCGTTTGGATGCTTTTCGTGAAGAGCAAACTAATTCAATCCTTGAAAATCCAGATCCGAGGGAAGCTTAATGGCTAAGCAGGACGGTGAGCAAAAAAATCAAACCCACGCTACACAGCACAATGTATGGGTTTTAGGTGATGGTCAATTAGGCGCTATGTTGTCCCATGCTGGGCAGCCTTTAGCGATTAATGTTCGTCCGGTTGATATTATGACCCCATCAGATGAGCGTTTACCTCTTAACGATACTGACGTCATCACCGCAGAACGAGAGCAATGGCCTGAATCAAACTTAAGCTTGCAACTTAGCAAGCATAAGCATTTCATTAATGGCCCGGTTTTTGGCCTGCTGGCAGACCGTTTTACCCAAAAAAGCTTATTGGATGAGTTAGCTGTACCAACGTCACCTTGGGAGCTGGTTGACGATAATACTCAAACGGCGCAGTTGCATCAGCAATATGGCGAGCGAGTATTATTAAAGCGCCGCACCGGTGGCTACGACGGCAAAGGTCAACACTGGTTAAAACAAGCTGAATCAACCACCATCCCTGCTGATTGGCGTAATGAAGCCATTGCTGAGCAAGCGATTAATTTTGATGAAGAAGTGTCATTAGTGGGCGTACGAACCCAAACCGGCGAATGCTTATTTTACCCGCTAGCGTTAAATCTCCATCAAGACGGTATTTTAATGGCATCGATTGCGCCATTATCGCGCTTAAACCACTTACAAGCCCAAGCTGAAGCCATGCTAAGTAAAATTATGCATAAGCTTGAGTATGTTGGAGTGATGGCGATGGAATGTTTCCGGGTTGGTGATGAATTACTGATTAATGAGTTAGCCCCTCGGGTTCATAACTCTGGTCACTGGACTCAATCAGGTTGTCATATCAATCAGTTTGAATTGCACCTGCGTGCCTTGTGCGGATTACCTTTACATACCCCACAAGTGAATCATCAATGTGTGATGGTGAACTTAATTGGTGTTGATAAAGATGACCGCTGGTTAAGCTTACCCAACGCTGAGTTATTCTGGTACAACAAAGAAGTTCGCGTCGGTCGTAAAGTGGGTCACTTAAACTTATCGGTTCATAATAGCGCGATGCTAACCGACAGTATTGGTCAGCTACAACAATGGATGCCGCAGCTGTATCAAGCGCCATTAGCCTGGGTTTTAGATGAATTTAGCGCTGATTAAGATCAATGGCACTTAATCGTAACCCATAAAAAAGGAGCTAAGGCTCCTTTTTTATGGACTATTGATTTGCAAGTAATGATTTAGCTAGGGTTTAAATACACACTCGATTGAGTACTTTCTCAAGATGCTCAGAGCTGGTTTGTTGCCTATAAGCGCGGTCTGAAATCGCTTTTAAGCTCTGCTGCACTTCATGACTCAAACGGGTAATTTCCAGCGCTCGACTACTGATACTGTTAGTGGAAGATTGCTGCCCTTGAATGCTGTAGGTCATATTACTGGCAACACTATCAAGTTGCTCAAATGCGCCGCCAATATCAGTAAATGCTTGGGTGACCCGCAGGCATTGCTGCACACTTTCATTAGTCACTCTTTGACTGTCGCTAATGGCATTAACAGCATTACCCGCTTTGGCTTGCAGCTCTAAAACAATAGTTTGAATTTCTACCGTCGACTCCTGAGTGCGATGAGCTAATGCGCGAACCTCATCAGCCACAACCGCAAAACCGCGGCCTTGCTCACCGGCTCTAGCGGCCTCAATGGCAGCGTTTAGCGCCAATAGGTTGGTTTGCTCGGCAATACTTTTAATCACTTCTAAAACATTACCAATTTTCTGGCTGTCGCTGTTTAATAAATCTAAATCAGATACCAAACTTTCAATGCCATTGGCAAAGGTGGTCATGGCAGTTTGATTACTTAACGCATCATTATTACCGAGCTCAAGTAATTGCTTCACTTCCGTAGAGGTTGATTTAAATTCGTCGGCATTGATTGATAACTCATCTGCCGTTTTCACTATGTCTGCTAATGAGCTTGAAATAAGCTCGGTTTCAGCAGTGCTTTTGGCAACGGATGATTCAGCCGAATTCATTTGCTGCGCCAACTCCTGCGAGCCATGGTGAAAATTATTGGCATCTTGCTTAATGTCATCTAAAACCAATTTCAGTTCTTCAATAAAACCACTAAGGTCGTTGGTAATTTTCGCCAGTAAATCATTACCACTATCGATTAGCGGCTTTTTAGGGGCGGCTTTCGTACTAATAACTAAACTTAGATACTCAGCCAGTTGACTCAAGCGTGTGTGTAAAAACTGCTTAAATAAATACAGACCTACTATCGTTTGCGCCGCACCTAATAGCGCGACAATGAGTAACAGCGTGGTTTTATCAATTTGAGAAGGTAAAAATGCAATGATGACCAATGCCACCAGCACCAACGAGATTAACGGATAAAGCAGTGTTGCCTGTAATTTATTATTATTGTGAGATTGCATATACAGTTCCGAAAGTAGTGATTATATTTTTCTAGCAACTCGTCATGAGCTTTTAGCGCTAGCGGTGCTTAACATTGCTCCCCCCAAAAAGCCATATAGCCTCAAGGGTTACAAATTGTCACAAGCGGTTTTATTACTATCGGAATAAGCTGCAAAAAGTTTAGCGTTAATTGTTAAATATTTATGAACAAGGTTAAGTATAAAAACTGATCTAACCAAGAGAAAGTAAAAGCCCCGCGAATGCGAGGCTGATGAGAATGACAATAACTAATGCGTATTAACCGAAAAATAACCGCCATAACCAGGAAGAGTCGAGATCTTCTTTACAGGTATGATACTGAGCAGCGTAATTTCTGGCGCGAGCATCAACACGATTAGCAACAGGTCCAAGCCATGCTTTAGCTTTATAGCTGCCACGTTTATAGCCGCCCCAACCTTCGTGATAATTCAAATACTGATTTTTCGCATCCCATTTTGACACCCCATTAATGGCATGGGTTTTATAGATAAACCAGCCCATAAAATCCATCGCATCATCAAAATTACTGCGACTTGACCATGAATTACCGGTTTCACGTACATAGTCATCCCATGTCATGGTTTTTGCTTGAGCATAGCCATAGGCATCACTGGCGCGGCCAATAGGAATAAAGCCCCAAAAGTATTCCATTGGTGGCGCGGCATTATGTTTAAACGAGCTTTCTTGGAACATCATAGCTAAAGGCACATGTACTGGTACGCCCCACTTTTCGCGCGTTTTTACCGCCGATTTATACCAAGAGCGATTTTCTTGAAATATTGAGCATAAATTATCAGGCTCTTTAGGTGGCGGAGTTGCACAGCCCGTAAGCTGTAAAAGAAACATTGCGCCCAAAGCACGAAAAAACCACGTCATAAATGCCCTTAAAGTAATCAATATCAGGAGTTAACTAAAGCGATTCGATTTTCACATCAAAATAAACTAGATGCAAACCACGGCGTTAAAAAATAGAACTTAATCTGTCGCTAGAATGCGACCATTGGTATTAGTCAAAAAATACTTGAACTCAAGTCTGACAATAAAGCTAGGCTAGAGGGAGGTTCAGCGGCTAAGGTTTTCTAAAAAGACTATCAAGGTAACATTTAATATCGGAATAAATGAGTAACTAAACCATTAAATTATTGCCTAATTGGGGACACTTATCGCGCCTAAGCGGCACATTAATTATCGGGGTTGGCAAACTCACATTCATGGGGCTCTTGCTGCCATATGACGGGTTGCCAGTAATCGGTATTCTCGCCAGTATAAATTCTATCTTGATTAAATTCAGCCGCTAAATGAAGCTGCAGGTGCGCTTTCACATCAACATCAATATTTTTAGGCTTACGGGCAGCAAGCTTAACTTTTAACTCAGGCGACTCAATGAGCTCTGCCACGGTAAACTCATGTTTTCCAGCGGTTAATTTATAATAAGGCCTTGAGATAACAGGCTTACCATCAAGATGAGTCACCACCACGCGATAAAGACTCTGCGAGGTCGGTGGGGTTATATAACTCGCCACCGAGCCACAGATAGCTTGCTCATCCACTGATGATGCACAGCCTTGTAATAGACCCAGCACCACCACAGATAAAGCTAGCCTTTTCATTAACGACACGCTGCGGCAGGTTTGGATAAGTCAGCAAAATAATCAGCTAAAAACTCATCGAAACTTTCGCTTGGCTGCGCTTCAGCTGCATCTTGCTTAGCAATAGAAGCTTTTGCTTCCTCGACATAGCCCGCTTCAACAGCATCCGATAAAGGGTAGTCAGTTAAGTATGAATGGTAATTTTTAGCGAGATTTTTCACCCAACTACTATGATCTTGACCTTGATTAACCACATCGTCCAACACGCGGCCAGATAGGGTTAAACTTGGATCATCGATAGCGGCTTGCCATTGCGATAATGCCTGTTGGTATGCATTACCAGAATCACCATCTAACAACTTAGCGAGGCGAGACAGAGGCTCAAATATGTCATTCAGCCATTGAGTGCGGCTAATTGACTGACCATTTTTAATTAGCTCAAGCCCAGGCTTTCGACCTTCAACTACCACAGCTTGCAAGTTAGCGGCGATTTCCTGCTCTGCAGCGCAATCACTTTTTTCTGATGACGACAGCAAGCAGTACAGCAAGAATAAGTCTAAAAATCTTACCTGACTGGCATCAATACCAATTGGGCTATAAGGGTTTACATCTAATGCACGCACTTCAATGTATTCAACTCCAGCGCGAGACAATGCCTCTGAAGGTTTCTCACCTGCTTTGGTGACTCGCTTGGCACGAATTGGCGAGTAAAACTCATTCTCAATTTGCAGCACATTGCTATTGAGCTGACGATATTCACCATCGACTTTAACGCCGATTTTCTCAAAACTGGCAGAAGGCATGCGAATGGCTTCGCCCACCCCTTGTAAATATTCAGGCAGTGAGTTGTAACTGATGTTTAAGCGTTCTTGCTCTTTATTGGTGTAACCTAAATCGCTCATACGAAGTGAAGTCGCATATGGCAGGTATAAGGTGCCCTTACCGGTTTTCTTAAAATCAAATCCGACGTTTTTATCTTTAATGAACGAGCCACACAGCGCAGGAGATGAACCAAAGAAATACGGTAATACCCAAACTAAACGGCGATAATTACGGATCATGCCAAAGTAAGACTCTGAGATGAACTCACAGCGCGACACTGACTTATCAGTGCGTTCATATAAGCTATCCCACAATTGTTCAGAGACTGAAAAATTGAAATGCACCCCTGCAATAATTTGCATGAGTGCGCCGTATCTATGGGTTAAGCCTTTACGGTATAAGGTTTTCATTTGACCGTTATTAGAACTGCCATAACGGGCAATAGGAATATCTTTTTCATCGCCGACATAACACGGCATGCTCACAGGCCATAGCGTCTGGCCATTCATGTTTTTAACACTGTAGGCGTGAGTTTGAGTTAACCCTTCAAGTAAGGTGTCAATATTAGTATTCACCGGGGTAATGAACTCAAGTAAAGACTCACTATAATCAGTGGTAATACGAGAATGCGTTAAGGCTGAGCCGAGCTTTTGCGGATGGCTATCCATCGCAAGGTGGCCAGTGCTTTCGATGCGCAGCGCTTCGCGCTCAATGCCTCGTACCATGCCGAGTAAAGATTCACGCCCTTGGGCATTTGATAGATAATCGACTGTTTCATTGAATGAATTCAATTTGCTGTTCTCTTGTAGTGACTCGCTTATGCGACATTCAAACTGCTAGACCTGATATTTAGCACTAACATTTCTTTAAACCAATTAAAAGCATGTTATTAAACACATATGAGCTCACAGTAAAAAGCATTTTCAGCCATTCTACACTCACTATGTTTTACAAATAAAAAACGGTAACAGTTAACCTGTCACCGTTAATTACTAAATTCTAGCATTTTTAAATGGCTATCAAACCCTATATCTGATCTATATAAGGTTTTTTATCCTAAAAACAACTGCGATGCTTATTTTATTTCAACTATAGGATAGTCCAAAGCTTGCAACTTAGGCAGAATAGCAGCTTTATCGCCCACAATCAGCATCACCATCTGTGATAAGTCTAATTGCGTGGCAGCTAACTCATTTAGCTCAGCACGCGAAACTTGTTGAACAATATTTGCCTGCTGCTCAGTAAAGTTGTCATCAAGTTGGTAACGCTGAATCATCCGCATGAAGCCCGCTTTTTGATAAGGCGTTTCGTAGTCTAATGCTTTACCTTGTGAAATTGAGCTACGTAAAAAAGTTAACTCCTCTTCGCTCATACCTTGCTGCTGATATAGATTAATCTCGTTAATAAACTCAATAAGTGACTCTGCAGTCACATCAGTGCGGACACTGGCTGAAGCCATAAATCGCCCCACTAAGCTATCACCATTAAAACCACTGCGAGCACCATAGGTATAACCTTTGTCTTCCCGCAAATTGAGGTTTATCCGACTGTTAAATGCGCCACCTAATGGGTAATTCATTAAGTAAGACTTAAAGTAGTCGCCTGTTGCATCATAGGTTAACGCCCGCTTACCAATATTAATAACCGACTGCGCCGCATCTGGTTTATCAATAATGTAAATGGTGCCACCAGCAAGCTCTGGTAATTGCGGTAATACAAATGGCGAGCTGGCACTGCCTTGCCAAGCTGCAAACGGGCTTAATAACGGCAGCACTTGTTGCTTGCTTAAATCAGATACCAGCACCATTTTGGCATTACCCGCTCGATACTGCTGCTGATAAAACTGTTTAACATCCTCAAGGGTTAATCCGGCAACACTTTCTAAGGTGCCAGAAGCATTGACGCTTAACGGGCTGTTTTCACCATAAAGTAACGATGAAAAGCCTTGGCGCGCTAAAAAGTTAGGATCTGACTCTTGATGCTGTAAACCTTGTAATTGCTGCTGTTTAAGGCGCTGAAAGTCAGCCTCAACAAAACCTGGGGTAAATAGCTTCTCTTGTAATATCGCTAAAGTCGGCGCGAGATTTTCAGTCAAACTTGAAAGCTGAATATAGCTTTGTGAGCCCGATGCACCAAAGGACACACTACTGCCAAGCATTTCTAATGCGCCAGCTAGTTCTTCAGTTGAACGTTTAGCGCTTGATTCATTGAGCATAGATGCCGTTAATGACGCCACGCCCGCTTTACCTTGGGGGGCAACGCGATGGCCGCCTTCAAGATAAATCAGTAATTCAACCGTTGGGGTTTCATGGCTCTCAGTACCCATGACTTCAATACCATTGGCCAGTGAAGCATTCCATAACTCAGGCACTTTTAGTACTGGCGCATCACCCACCTTTGGCATAATAGTACGATCAAAGCTTGAGGTGATTTGTCTGACGTTATCGACGCCGCTCACGGCTTCTGGCGCTACCGGCATCATGGTTGGGGTAAAGTTATCTTCAGCGGCAATTAATTGTTTTGCCCCTTCAGGCACAACGCTCATGACCACCATAGGCTTGTCTTTGATATACGTATTAAACACCCGCATTACATCATCTTTAGTGACACTGGCATAACGGGCCAAGTCGCTAGCTATCATGTCAGGGTTGTCAAAAAAGGTTTGATTGTAGGCCAGAGTTGATACCTTACCTTTTACACTTTGCATGCCAAAAATAGTATCGGCTTCAAACTGTACTTTAACCTTTTGTAAGTCATCATCTGTCACGCCACGCTGCTCAAACTCCTTAATAGAGTCATTAATTTTCTGCTCAAGCGTCGCAAGCGTTGCCCCCGAAGCGGGATTAGCCAGTGCATACAAGGTTAAGCTACAAGCTAACTCTTGGCATGGATGACCTACCGAGGCTTGTACTGCATAACCATCTTTGACTAAGTTTTTGTATAGCAGTGAGGTTTTACCGCCACCGAGAATATTGGCTAATAAATCCAGCGCGGCCTCATCTTTATGTCGAGCGTATACTGTGGGGAAACCCATATAAATCAGCGGCAAATGAACTTTATCTTCCATTGAAATATAACGGGTTTTATCTAAGACTACTGGGGTTTTAGGATCTGCTGACACCTCTGGACCACGTTTTAGCTCACCAAAATACTTATTCACCATGGCTAGTGTTTGCATTTCATCGAAATCACCACCAATGGTTAAGGTAGCGTTATTAGGGCCATACCAGCGCTTAAAGAAATTACGCACATCATCAACACTGGCACGTTCTAAATCTTCTGGCCAACCTATCACTGGCCACGAATACGGATGCCCAGCAGGATACATTGCTTGGTTAAAGCGCTCATTCAAACGGCCATAAGGTTGATTATCAATTCGCTGAGCGCGTTCATTTTTAACTGTCTCACGCTGGACTTCAAATTTTTCACTGGTCAATGCTGGCAATAAAAAGCCCATACGATCAGATTCAAGCCAGAGCATTTTTTCCAGCTGGTTGCTGGGTACAGTCTCAAAATAATTGGTTCTATCGGTATTGGTGGTGCCATTTAAGGTGCCACCAGCCTCAGTAACGACTTTGAAATGCTGCTCATCGCCGACATTTTGCGAGCCCTGAAACATCATGTGCTCAAATAAATGGGCAAAGCCACTGCGCCCCGCCACTTCACGAGCTGAGCCCACATGATAAGTGACGTCAACATGAACGAGAGGGTCTGAGGTATCTTGATGTAAAATCACCGTAAGACCATTTTCTAGCTGATATTTCTTATAAGGAATACCCACAGAGTCACTTTGAGCGACGGTTTCAACTAATGTGACCCCTTGAGGTAACGCAGGGGAAATTGTTGCTTCATGTGCGCAGCCACTAATGGCGATAGAGATCGCTGCTGCCAAGATCCATTTCTTCACTTATATACTCCTTGAAATCTAGCCAATGAAATCAGTCAATGTGATGCTATGAGTCGTTTTATACCTTGTTGGTTCAATCGCATATAAAAATATCCTCTCCAATCAGATAGCTAACAACAGTGATCACGATAGGGTTTTATAAAAAAAACCAATAACAGTTGTTTTACCATGCCAACATAAAGGCAGCCACTATTAATGAGTAACGAATCGTTTTACCGATTAACATCATGACAGTAGACGGGATAATAGGTAGCTTTAACCAGCCAGCGAGTAAACATAGAATATCGCCAATTAATGGCAACCAAGAAAGCAGCAACGCCCAATAGCCATATTTTTCAATTAATTTTAATCCATGTTGGTATTTCTTACTCGCTAGATCCTCTGGCGTCTTAGCAAAGCGACCTAAATAGCCTAAATAGTAACTGCTTATTGCTCCTAAGGTGTTACCAACACTGGCAGCCACCAGCAGCGCAAGCCAGGTTTCTGGTTGATCCGTAAGTAAGGCTACAAGTAAAACTTCTGAACCTCCTGGTAACAAAGTTGCCGCTAAAAAAGCCCCGCTGAACATTAACCACAATGCAGTCATTTACTTTACCTAATGATATCTATAGTGTTTTAGCCATTAAACTCGTAATATAAAAACGAGTTAACAAGCTGTTGAATTTCAATATGTAATTAACAAATTGAAAAAATGATATAAGTTATATTAAAAACGGTTTGTCCCGACGATATTCGCTGAATACAATTCGAAAAATATTACCTAAAAGACTCTAATTAGGCTGGCTTAAAATAGCCTGAAGTCAATGGCTAAACTCAGTTTATACCGCTAACGTAATACATAGCTACAATGACTATTCAATGGCCTTTTGTGTGATTGTATAAGGTTATTGAAATAATAATCCTCTTGCTGGTAACGACTGGCAAGCATAATAAATAGTTGGAACCTTGATGATTTTTCAAACCTTGAAACGCATTCCTTTTTGGCAAAAAGTACTCGCAGGCTTTGCCTTAGGTATCCTTGCAGGTGTAGCTTTAGGCGAAAGTGCAGTAATACTAAAACCTTTAGGTGATTTATTTATTAGCGCCATCAAAATGTTGGTTGCACCTTTAGTTTTTTGCGCCATCGTTGTCAGTATTACCTCATTAGGCTCACAAGCTAATTTAAAGCGCTTAAGCTTTAAAACCTTAGGCATGTTCATGTTTACTGGCACCATGGCATCGTTTATTGGTTTAGCCATTGGTAGCTCATTTGATATGGGCGGCAGTTTAGAACTAGCGACCTCAGAAGTGCGCGACCGTGATATCCCAGGGTTTGCCCAAGTGTTACTTAATATGATCCCAGTAAACCCTTTTGCATCATTAGCTGAAGGTAAAGTCCTGCAAATTATTGTGTTTGCAGCGCTCGTTGGTATTGCAATTAACGCCGTTGGTGAAAAGGCAGAGCCACTTAAGCGCACCATTGAAGCAGGTTCAGAAGTAATGTTTGAACTAACCCGTATGGTATTAAAGCTTACCCCTATCGGCGTGTTCGGCTTGATGGCATGGGTTGTTGGTGAATACGGCCTGTCAACTTTACTGCCATTAGGTAAGTTTATTGTGGCTATTTATGTGGCTGCATTAATTCATATTATTTTTGTTTATGGTGGTTTAGTGAAGTTTGCTGCCGGCCTAAGCCCTGTACAATTTTTCCGTAAAGCCATGCCTGCTCAACTAGTGGCATTTAGCACCGCATCAAGTTTTGGCACCTTACCAGCAAGTAGTAAATGTACTGAGTCTATGGGTGTATCAAAGCGCTATAGCGCCTTTGTATTGCCGTTAGGCGCTACCATGAACATGGATGGCTGTGGCGGTATTTACCCTGCTATTGCGGCGATATTTATTGCGCAAATTTACGGTATTCCACTGGATATGACCGACTACATGCTCATTGCGGTAACGGCAACTGTGGCGTCAGTAGGTACAGCAGGTGTTCCAGGTAGTGCGATGGTGATGCTAACAGTGACCTTGGGCGTGGTTGGTTTACCCCTTGAAGGCATTGCCTTTATCGCCGCTATTGACCGCGTTATTGATATGATCCGCACCGCAACCAATGTCACTGGTGACATGATGACAGCTGTGGTTGTTGGCAAAAGCGAAGGCCAATTCGATGAGCAACAGTTTTATTCAGATGAAAAAGCGCTAAATCAAGCGGCTTAAATCGAGTCGCTCAGCAGCGAAAATTTATTAAAAAACGGCTAACTCAAACTGAGTTAGCCGTTTTTATTTAAGCGTTAACTGTTCAGACCAACTGCTTAAAAGCTACGGCTAGAACTTAGCATTAGCCCATAACCACAGTTTATCAGTATCGACTTTACCTGCAGCAGTATCGCCTTTTGAATACGCGGCGTATTTAATCCCTAAGGTATAATTTTTTGTCACCGGCACGCTGAAGACTGCATTAATTTCAGACCCTAAATCATCCACTAAAGCCGATGATTCATCAGCCTCAAAATCGTGATATACCAGCGCCCATTTACCGCCAATCACCTTACCGCCAATTGAGGCGTAAAGATCGGCTAAGCCTTGTTTAGGGGTTGATAAAAACTGATCTGACCAACCATTAAAGCCATGCAAGGTCGCTAAAGGTGTTTGGAAACCATAGTCGCCGCCGTCTGATCCCAATACTTCATAACCCACTTTAATAGTAATCGCCGAAAAACCGACTCCAGCCTCAACGCTCATATAATCAGCTGAATAGGACAAGTCTGCGTTATCAGAATCCTGGGTGGCATACTCTGCTGAATACAATACTTTGATATCACCCACATCGGTATTACCAGCAAAGCGTAAACCATAGGTATCAAGGCCGTTATCAATGGCGCTATCTTCTTCTAGTAAATACCCATAACCACTTAAGGTACCAAAATCGGTTTTTAGTGAAGCATTTATCAGGTTATCTTTTGAATCGATATCTTTTTCCTGTGCAAAGATACGATTACGCTGGCTGATATAGCCGTAGTCAATTTTAAATACATCGTTAAATTTGTACTCTAACATCACCCCATCGAAGGTCTGTCTATCTTGACGCCAGCCCACATGACCCACAAAGCGTTGGTTATCAAAGGTAATGACTTGGCGACCACCTTTAACGGTAAAGCCTTCATAGTTATATTTTAAAAAGAATTGATCAAACTCGGTGGTTTCTGGATCGGCAATCACTGAATATTGCGGATTTTTACCTAAGGTATTGTTGTAATCATCAACGCCGGCAACCACACGTGAATCTTCAAACTCAAGGGTGGACGAAAAACCATAGTAATCAGCTGTGGCATAAGTCAGACGAGTGCGAAGGGTTAAACCATCAGCATCTTTTAAGGC
Source organism: Shewanella sp. 3_MG-2023 (assembly GCF_030548765.1). NCBI lineage: Bacteria > Pseudomonadati > Pseudomonadota > Gammaproteobacteria > Alteromonadales > Shewanellaceae > Shewanella > Shewanella sp. 3_MG-2023. Next base: position 84,630 of record NZ_JAUOSH010000022.1, read on the forward strand.
ATTATCTTGATCAACCATTTCATAACGCAAATTCAAGTCGACCTTAACGCTGCCTTGGGTGACCGCATCAGCAACGGACTGGGTCGTTTCAGCATGAGCCGAGCCCATGGCCAACAAGGTTAATGATAGCGGCGCCGCAAGGCTTACTATCGATTTGGTTAATTTGCTATTAATCAGTGCAGCGAGTTGCTTCTGTTTCATCATCTTTCCTTTTATATTTATAACTAAACTGTTCCATGCATCAGTGTTAAACCGCTTCAGCCTGTTCATCTGATGTAGTTAGTGTTAAACCGCTTCAGCCTGTTCATCTGATGTAGTTAATGACTTACTAATATTAATAGGCTCTACTTTGCGCTGTTTCTCATAAAGAAACTTCAGTACTTCGGCCCGCAAACGGTTGTATTCAGGATCTTCTGCTAGCGCCAGACGATCTCTTGGGCGGGGTAAATCAACTGTAAGAATTTCACCCACGGTTGCTTCTGGGCCATTGGTCATCATCACAATGTTGTCTGACAGCAATACCGCTTCATCCACGTCATGGGTGATCATGATGACGGTATTATTAAGCTCCAGTTGAATTTCCATCAGCGAGTCTTGCATATGGGCTCGGGTCAAAGCATCGAGCGCCCCAAAAGGCTCATCCATCAATAGCACTTCAGGTTCCATTGCCAAGGCTCTGGCGATGCCCACTCGTTGTTTCATGCCGCCAGATATTTCACTGGGCAGTTTGTGCATCGCATGATCCATATGCACTAGGCTCAGGTTGTATTCAATCCATTGCTTCATTTCAGCTTTTGACTTAGTGCCTTTAAACACCTGCTTTACTGCTAATTCCACATTTTGATATGAGGTTAACCAAGGCAATAAAGAGTGGTTTTGAAACACCACAGCTCGCTCAGGGCCGGGCTCTGAGACTTCAGTACTATTTAAAATCACCCCACCTTTGGTGGCCTGATATAGCCCCGCCACAATATTGAGTACGGTTGATTTACCACACCCCGAGTGACCAATAAGCGAGACAAACTCACCTTTATTAATTTTTAAATTGACTTCCTTTAGCGCCTTAAACGGCCCATTTGGGGTTGGAAAGTCCATGTCGATATTACTAATGTCTAAAAATACACTCATAAGATTTATCCTTATTCCTCAACGAACTCTTCAACCAGTTAGTGACTTTTATCCCAAGAGAACCAGCGCTGTAGTGCCAGTACGCCACGGTCTAACAAAAAGCCAATAAAGCCAATCACAATCACTGCCGCCATTATTCGTGACAGAGATTCTGAACTGCCGTTTTGGAACTCATCCCAAACAAACTTTCCAAGCCCAGGGTTTTGCGCCAACATTTCTGCGGCAATTAACACCATCCATGCCACTCCTAGGGATAAACGCATGCCAGTAAAAATCAGTGGTATTGATGCTGGTAATACTATTTTCTGTACATGGGTTAACGGTGATAAGCGCAGCACCCGGCTGACATTGAGTAAGTCAGAATCAATGGATGCCACCCCTATTGAGGTATTAATGACCATGGGCCACAAACTACAGAGGGTGACGGTCAACATAGAATTGATAAATGATTTGGAGAACATAGGATCTGGTGACACATATAACGCGCTCACCACCATGGTCACCAAAGGCAGCCATGCCAGTGGTGACACAGGTTTGAATATTTGCACTATCGGATTAACCGCTGCATTAACGGTTTTACTTAACCCCATCCAGATCCCCATGGGGATAGCAATAATGGCGGCTAGTATAAACCCAGACATAACCGTGATAAGTGAGGTCACTATCTGATCGAAGAAGGTTTCCTTACCGGTATACGTTCTGGTTTTCGCTTGATAACTGGGATCGGCAGCCAGCCTTGCATTATTGCGAACTTGTTGGCGCTCATAAAAAGCCGCCGCCTTTTCTCGCTCGGCATTATGCTCTTGGTAAAGCCCATCGAACTGACCTATAACAGCCACAGGACCAGGAAACTTACCTAGGGATGTATTAATATTATTGGCTGTAATTGACCAAATAACCAAAAACACGGTAATACCGATGAGCGGTAATAATAATGCTTTGCTCATTGCCGCTGATTTGGCTAACAACGAAGTTACAGCCGACTTATCCATAGGGAGTCTCTGCGCTAATCTTGCAATGGTTGTCATAGGTCTATCCTCACTTCGATAGCTCTTACTTGCATAAAATCTGAATCAAACTCGACATAAAACTCGAGATAAAGTACTTAAGCTCAGGCTTACAGTTTGTCGCCTTGTTTTAATCCGATACTGAACTTGTTGATATAGGCATTCGGTGCACTACCGTCATACACAATGTCATCAATAAAATGTTGCTGCGGCTTTTTAAAGCCCGTTTCAGTAGCAAAGTCAGGGAAATGTTTGGCATCAATACTTTTATCATCAATTAACGATTGCGCCGCTTTTGCATAGATATCTGGACGGTAAACCTTGGCAGCTATCTCTTTGTACCAAGTATCAGGCTTATCATCTGAAATCTGTCCCCAACGACGCATTTGGGTTAAGTACCAAATCGCATCTGAGTAATATGGGTAGGTTGCGTTATAACGAAAGAACACGTTGAAATCAGGCACCGCGCGCTTATCACCTTTCTCATATTCAAAGGTGCCCGTCATGCTATTGGCAATCACATCGTAATCAGCGCCAACATAGTTAGATTGAGATAAGATTTTCACAGCTGCTGGGCGGTTAGCATTGTTGTTTTCGTCTAACCATTTAGCCGCTTTAATTAATGCTCTAGTTAAGCGAATAGTGGTGTTTGGATACTTTTCAGCAAATTCTGCAGTAATACCAAATACTTTTTCAGGGTTATCTTTCCAAATTTCATAATCGGTAACCACTGGCACCCCGATGCCTTTAAATACCGCTTGTTGGTTCCAAGGCTCACCAACGCAGTAGCCATAGATGGTGCCAGCTTCAAGGGTTGATGGCATTTGTGGTGGCGGCGTAACAGATAAGTAAGCTTCAGCGTCAAGTTGTCCTGAAGTATCACCTTTGTGAGGCGCATAAAAACCGGGGTGAATACCACCAGCGGCTAACCAATAACGTAGTTCATAGTTGTGGGTAGAGACTGGAAATACCATGCCCATTTTAAAGGGCTTACCTTGCTCGTTATATTTATCTACCACAGGTTTGAGCGAGTCTGCTTTAATGGGATGAACCGGTTTACCATCAGCATTTTTAGCGATGTTAGGCTTCATTTGCGCCCAAATATCATTGGATACAGTAATAGCATTACCATTTAAATCCATTGAAAAAGGCGTAATGATATGGGCTTTGGTACCATAACCAATCGTGGCTGCAATAGGCTGACCTGCTAGCATATGCGCCCCATCTAAGCGGCCATCAATCACGCCGTCCAGTAACACTTTCCAGTTAGCTTGAGCTTCGATGGTGACGTATAAGCCTTCTTCTTCGAAATAACCATTTTCATAAGCGATAGCGATAGGCGCCATATCGGTCAGTTTAATAAAACCAAATGTCAGCTCTTCTTTTTCAGGAAAGCCTACTTCTGCAGTGGCAACATTAACTTGCATCGCTGCACCAATACTTAGCGCGACCGCAAGCTGTTTAAAAGACGTTTTCCAGTTCATCGTTTATCCCTTTTAAGTTTAAAATGACTTAAAACAAAAAGGCGCTTTAATTATCCCTAAGGAATAATTAAAGCGCCTTTGCTTTATCGTTAATGTGTTCCATCTTGTCGCTCTGCATAAATATTCAACAAACTGCAGATTAAACCAATAAATAGTCTCAATGACGAGTATTGTTGTCATAGTCCATTCAGTAACCATGCCACAAATGTAAACCACTGTTATAAATGATTAAATGTGTTTGCAACTGAAAAACCTATTGCCCCTAAGCGTCCGTAACGGTGCAAGATAAAATACTGTTGCACTTTTTTGGGCAGCATTTAACTTTAGACTAGCACCGGAACTTGGGGTTTAGTTGCTGACTGTGTAGGTGATTGCGTATGTGATTGTGTATGTGATTGTGTTAGTCGCAGAGTAAATGATTAAGTCATGGCTGTGTCGATAACTAAAGCGATAGATAAGCAAATGAAATTGAGCTACCGATATAAAAAGCCACTTAATCTGGTGATTAAGTGGCTTTTATTTAGTAACTAATGCGAGTAACTAATCTGAATTACTAACTTAAGCTAATTGAGACGCATTAGCTGATGGTTACTCTTGTTGAAACAACTCTGGTTAGCCTAATACCGCAAGTAGTACACCTGCAGCAACAGCACTACCTAATACACCAGCCACGTTTGGCCCCATAGCATGCATCAGCAAGAAGTTTTGGTTATTAGCTTCAAGACCTACCTTGTTAACAACGCGCGCCGCCATCGGCACTGCAGAAACTCCTGCTGCGCCAATCAATGGGTTAACTTTGCCACCAGATAGCTTAGACATGAACTTCGCCATTAATACCCCTGAAGCAGTACCAATACTAAATGCCACGGCACCTAAAATAAGAATACCCAAGGTTTCAATGCGTAAGAACTGTTCTGCCTGTAATTTAGAGCCTACAGCTAAACCTAAAAAGATAGTCACAATATTGATAAGCTCGTTTTGCGCGGTAGAAGATAGTCTATCAACCACGCCAGACTCACGCATTAAGTTACCTAAACAGAACATGCCCACTAAAGGCGACGCCGCTGGTAGGAACAAAATCGTTAGACCGACAACCATCAAGGGAAAGATAATTTTCTCTTTCTTACTGACTTCACGTAGCTGCTCCATTTTGATGCTACGCTCTGACTCATTGGTTAATAGACGCATAATTGGCGGCTGAATTAACGGCACTAATGCCATGTATGAATAAGCTGCAACAGCAATCGCACCTAATAAATCAGGGGCTAGTTTTGAGGCTAAGAAAATCGCAGTTGGACCATCTGCACCACCAATAATCGCAATGGCTGCGGCGTCAGTCATGCTGAACTCAAAACCCGGCACCACATTAAGAGCAATTGCACCTAATAAAGTCGCAAATATCCCGAATTGGGCTGCAGCGCCCAACAATAAGGTTTTTGGGTTAGCGATTAATGCACCAAAATCGGTTAATGCCCCCACGCCCATGAAAATCAGTAATGGAAATATGCCGGTCTCAATGCCCACATGGTAGGCGTACCAAAGTAAGCCGCCTTCTTCAGTGAAACCCGCATTTGGAATATTCGCCAGTATGGCACCAAACCCAATAGGCAATAATAGTAATGGCTCGAAGCCTTTTGCTATTGCGAGATACAGTAATAAACCGCCTATTGCCATCATAAATAATTGATCAAGAGCGAAGTTAGCAATGCCTGTCTCAGACCAAAAGGCCAGTAATCCTTCCATGCTATCTCCTACGCTAATGCTAACAATGGTGAACCAACCGAAACGGCATCACCTTGCTTAACTGAAATATTTTTGATGAAACCTGTTATTGCTGCGCGCACTTCAGTTTCCATTTTCATTGCTTCAAGGATTAACACCACATCACCTTCATTGACGTGATCGCCATCGTTTACCAATACTTTAAAAATATTACCCGACAGCGGTGCATTCATGGTGGCTTTCACTTCATCGCTCACAGGTGCAGCAGCAACAGTTGGAGCAACGGCAGCAGGTGCTGCTGATGTCGGCACGATCTGGCTGATATCGCCTCCTTCGCTTACCTCAACCACAAAGCTTTGTCCTTGCACATTAACAGTGTAGGTTTCAGCGCCTTTTTCAGCTTTAGCCGCAGGCACGGCCATATCATCAGCACTTGGCACTGGCTCAAAGGCATCAGGGTTACCGCGATTAGTCAGGAACTTAAGACCAATTTGATTAAATAGGGCATAGGTCATTACATCATCATCAGTTTCTGCGGCTAATGTAATACCGTCTTTCTTAGCGATGTCAGCAAGCTCGCTGCGAAGCTTATCTAATTCAGGTTCAATTAAATCTGCAGGGCGACAAGTAATAGCCTCTGCGCCATTTAATACCCGTGCTTGCAGCTCGGCATTAACCGGAGCCGGCGTTGCACCGTATTCGCCTTTCAGTACACCTTCGGTTTCTTTAGCTAAGGTTTTATAACGCTCGCCCATTAAGACATTAATCACTGACTGGGTGCCGACAATTTGCGAGGTTGGTGTAACCAATGGCAAAAAGCCAAGATCTTCACGCACACGAGGGATCTCTTCTAACACCTCATCCATTTTATCTGCAGCGCCCTGCTCTTTGAGCTGGTTTTCCATGTTAGTTAACATGCCACCTGGCACTTGTGCACGAAGAATACGTGAATCAATGCCTTTAAGCGCCCCTTCAAAACGGGCATATTTCTTACGTACTTCTCTAAAGTAAGCGGCAATTTCTTCTAATGCTGCCATGTCGTAACCCGTGGCGCGGCCCGAGTCTTCTGCCATAGCAACTAATGTTTCAGTAGCTGAATGGCCATAGGTTTGGCTCATGGTTGAAATCGCGGTATCAAGAATATCAACACCAGCCTCAATGGCTTTTTGATAGGTTGCAGTACTTAAACCCGTTGTAGCATGACAATGCATAGAAACGGTTAAGTCAGTTTGAGATTTTAAACGGCTGATAAGGTCATAAGCTTGCATTGGCTTAAGTAAGCCTGCCATATCCTTGATGCACAGTGAGTCACAGCCCATGTCTTCAAGGTTTTTAGCCATATCAACCCAAGTATCCACGTTATGAACTGGGCTACTAGTAAATGAAATCGTACCTTGTGCATGACCGCCGACTTGCTTAACTGCTTTAACCGCAGTTTCTAAGTTACGCACATCATTCATGGCATCGAAAATTCTGAAAACATCAACACCATTGGTATGGGCACGCTCAACAAAGCGGGTCACCACATCATCGGCGTAATGACGATAGCCTAATAAATTCTGACCACGCAATAGCATTTGCTGTGGTGTATTTGGCATCGCCTTTTTCAGCTCTCTGATACGATCCCAAGGGTCTTCGCCTAAATAACGAATACAAGAATCAAACGTAGCACCGCCCCAAGACTCTAAAGACCAAAAACCAATTTTATCCAGTAAAGGTGCAATAGGTAACATATCGTCTAAACGTAAGCGCGTGGCTAAAATAGATTGATGGGCGTCTCGTAATACTACATCTGTTAACGCTAAAGGCTTGCTCATGATAACTCCTAAACGATTTAATCTTTGGCACGATACTGGTGAATAGCAGAAGTGATAGCTGCTATTAACTTAGGATCAATTGATGTCGCAGCTGCGGGTACAGGTGTAGGCGCATTAGCAACAACAGGCTGAATGTCTGACTGACATAATCTAGCTACAAGATTAATGCCGATAATTAATATGCTTAAAAATATAAAAACTAAGCTCATCCCCATTATCATCATGCCCAAGGCATCCAATAATTGCTCGGATATTGATGATGTCATAAACCCTCTCTTGTCATTATGTGCAATTAAAAATTGCCCACAGGATCAGTTCCAATGTTTACACGTCAATAACGTCTGCTGAATAAATTGCACCAAAACGATGCGGCATCAACAAAAGGAATAATTATTCATTCAGCATAAGCTGTTTTTATTCCATTAAAATCCACCAGTTCAGCGATTAAACTACCCTGTGATTTTTTACCGACGAAAAATATAACCAATCTATAACAATTAATCCAACACCTTGTAAATTGGTCAGACCAAAATTAATAAGATTAAGCCCACCTTGGTGATAATTCGATAAAAATAGTTCACATATAATGAAGAATCTTCATTTTTGATTACTTTATCAGGAAAATGATAAGGTCATGACAAGATCTATATAAAAAGAGATATCAGAAATAAGAACAGCTATATTCACCAAAATTGTGCAGATGCTCTATTTAGCATAAATATGTAGTGGTTTTTGTAATTTATGGCTCATCATCAAGCTGTAATTAAAATAAAAGCATACAAAACTAATTAACCAAGCTAAGTACAATTAATCAACTAGAGTGAACGTACTAACCAGCATGACTGAAGGATTTATCCAAATTTTGATGTGGTTCATTTTGACTTAAGATCTAAAGCAGGTTAGCGACATTTGAGTGAGTGTGAAGTAGGTATATTGGCAGGAAAACTTAAAGTCACTTTATATGACTGACTGGATTTTAGGCATAAAAAAAGCCCTGTAGATAACTACAGGGCTTTTTCTAATACTGGTGCGGATGGGAGGATTCGAACCTCCGACCGCCTGGTTCGTAGCCAGGTACTCTATCCAGCTGAGCTACATCCGC
>NZ_JAUOSH010000023.1:0-88264 GCF_030548765.1 Shewanella sp. 3_MG-2023
ATGTAAGTTCTCATCATTGCTAAGCAAAGACTAAGAATAATGGTACCCGAGGCCAGACTTGAACTGGCACGCCTATTAAGCGAGGGATTTTAAATCCCTTGTGTCTACCGATTCCACCACTCGGGCAAAAGTGTCATTTAATTGTTAATTTAACAACTAAACAAAATTGTGGAGGCGCGACCCGGAGTCGAACCGAGGTCGACGGATTTGCAATCCGCAGCATAGCCATTCTGCCATCGCGCCGCAATTCATTTAATGAATTGGAGCGACATATCGGGTTCGAACCGATGACCTATACCTTGGCAAGGTATCGCTCTACCAACTGAGCTAATGTCGCTTTACAGAATCAATAACAAGGTGTTGTCGTTGACTTCGGAATGCATTTTTACTGTTTTAAGCAATTCTGTCAATGAAGTTTTATAGTTTTTTCGTTGTTTTTAGTGCGTTTGTCGCATAAATAAACGCATCGAATAAATATTAACTGAACTTGGTTAAAAGCTATTCAGTATGAAAAATCTTAATTTGAAAAGACTGGGCTATTTCAGCTGAGAATATTCAAAAACTGCAATGTGATAATGGTTTGCTAATAAAAAAGCACTTCAAAGAAGTGCTTTTAATAGGTGAATTGCGCTTAGGCATTAATTAGGTTCTGTTTATGCGCTCGGTAAAGACAAAGTCGTAATACCCAGCATTTTTTGCATAACGCCCACTACCTGACAGCTATAACCAAATTCATTGTCATACCAAACATACAAAATTGCACGTTTACCTTCTGCAATTGTTGCTTGAGAGTCAACAACGCCTGCATAACGCGAGCCCACTAAATCACTAGAAACAATCTCAGTAGATTCAGTAAAATCAATTTGATTACGCAGCTCTGAAGTTAATGCCACATCTTTGAGGTATTCATTTAATTCGTCACGGTTTGTTTCACCGTTTAAATTAACACTAATGATAGCCATTGACACATTAGGTGTAGGTACACGTATCGCATTGCCCGTTAGCTTACCTTCTAGCACAGGTAACGCTTTAGATACGGCTTTAGCAGCACCAGTTTCAGTAATAACCATGTTTAATGGCGCACTACGGCCACGGCGATCAGCACTGTGATAGTTATCAATCAAGTTTTGATCGTTCGTATAAGAGTGAATAGTTTCTACATGGCCATTTTCAATACCGTACTTATCATTAACCGCTTTTAGAACCGGTGTAATAGCATTAGTAGTACAACTAGCAGCAGAAACAATGATGTCTTCTGGTAAAATGTCATTTTCATTGACACCATAAACAACATTTTTAATGGCGCCTTTAGCTGGTGCCGTTAACAGAACCTTACTGGCACCTTTACTCTTAAGGTGCAAACCAAGGCCAGCTTCATCTTTCCAAATACCGGTATTATCAACAACCAATGCATCATTTATACCGTATTGGGTATAATCGACTTCATCAGGTGAATTAGCATAGATTATTTGAATGTAAGTACCATTGGCGATTAATGCGTTGTTCTCTTCATCAACTTCAACTGAGCCATTGAAAGAACCATGCACCGAATCACGACGTAATAAGCTGGCGCGTTTTTCCAAATCGCCTTTCTTGCCACCACGAAGTACAATAGCACGAAGACATAATTTGTTGCTTTGACCGGTTTTTTCGATCATCAGGCGTGCTAATAACCGCCCTATTCGACCAAAACCGTATAGCACGACATCTTTAGCGGCAACATCATCTCCAAAATTTATGCCCGCTTCTAAAGCGTGAGTCATATAAGATTGAATTTGTGATGCATCAGAGTGTTCACGCCAGTAATTAATGGCAAGCTTGCCAATATCGACTTTACAATGCTTAACTGACAACTTACTTAACGCTTCTACAAATGGGAAACTTTCGCGTAAACGTAACTTATCGCCAATGTGACGACGAACTAAGCGATGCGCTTTAATAATTTCTATTGTTGATGCGTTTAAAAGTGGTTTACCAAAAATTAAGACTTCAACGCCTTGATTACGGTATAATTTCCCAAGTAAAGGCTGCATAGCCTCAGCCATTTCGAAACGTTCTTGCCAACTTTGTAGGTGTTTATCAGCGCTCATTAAAAAGATCCTTTATCTCATATTTCGGCTTTGTCGCAGAAAGAATTGAGTAACAGAAAGAAAAGACCAATAATCAGATTATTGTAGGGTTATCCCTTATTAGTCGCCGTCATTGTAATGAAATTTGACGCATTTCACCAGTAAGAAATTTTTACTAAACCTGTAATTTTATTAGAAAAAATCACCATGCGGAGCCAGTTTTGAACAAAAGTTTAGTAATAATTACATCATTTTCTTTATTCGCTGCATTATTCGGCCTTTTCGGTTGTGATGTTGGTCGAAATAGTGCCGCCATATGTAAAAAAAATCCTGAACTTTGTGCCGATTTACACCAAGATAGTTGGTGTTTAGTAGAAAAAGGCGACTTAATTCGCAGTCGTTACCAATTAAAGCAGATAGAAACCCCTTCAGGAAAGTTACTCTATGAGCAACTCATCAAGCTTGAGTCTTATAGTAAATGCATCGAACTTGCTGCCGGGGTTAAACATGTTATTAATACTCACCGTACTGAAGATCGAGAACGTGCTTATGCTATTAGTACCCAAAACTTAGCCCAATTAAGAGAATCTACTCAAGATAACCCAGATCTTTATTTGGCTTACTACCGCTGGACCACTTTTAATGATGGTGATTCACGAGATGCTGTCATCGCCGCAGAACAATCTGGTGAAGTTAATGAAGTTTTCATGTTGTCCCACATTGCCAGTTATTATTTAAAAATAAATACCAGCCAATCAAAAGCACTGTATTTATCACTTTTAGCTAACTCAAACGCAGAAACTTTGGATCCAGACTGGCTTTTAGGTTTAGCGAGCATTTATCGACGTGAACAAAATTCACAAAATGAATACTTGTTTACCAAAGTCAATTTGTTGATGAGTGATTATGTGGCTTCTGAGCAGAGGCTTTTAGCCTTAATTGGCAATAATAAAACCTTGGCAGCCCAATTAGACCTCGATGCGCAAATGTTAGTTAATCAACTTTCCTTAGGTCAATTCGATATCAGCCAATTTAAAACGCGAATTGATTAAAAAACTAGCGCGTTATTAACTACAATGAACACATTATATTTTTCACTTATTTGTTGACGACTTACAAAAAAACACAAAAAGTGTGTGATATATTGAATTCTGTAAATAAAATACAGACATTTGACGCTTAAATTGCCATTTTTCGGCTTTTTTACTTGACGAAAATCGTTAATTTGGTAATTTTACTACCACATGATTTACGAAACAGATTTTATAATCACTTGAGGGATATGCAATGACTATCCGTGTAGCAATTAACGGCTATGGCCGTATCGGTAGAAATGTTTTACGTGCGCTTTATGAAAGCGAAAAGGATTACCCAATTGAAATCGTTGCACTCAACGATTTAGGTGATGCTTCAATTAATGCTCACCTTACCAAGTATGATTCAGTTCATGGTCGTTTTAATGCTAAAGTTGATCATGATGATGAAGCTATCTACGTTAATGGCGATAAAATCCTAACTTTCCAAGAACGTGACCCTTCTAAATTGCCTTGGGCAGAGTTGAATGTTGATGTTGTGTATGAATGTACTGGTATTTTCACTTCTAAAGAAGCGGTACAGCCACATTTAACAGCGGGCGCGAAGAAAGTTATTATTTCAGCACCAGGTAAAAATGTTGACGCTACAGTTGTTTATGGCGTAAACAATGACGTACTAACTGCTGACATGACTGTGATTTCAAATGCTTCATGTACAACCAACTGTTTAGCGCCTTTTGCGAAACCGTTGAATGACTCTGTTGGTATTGAATCAGGTTTAATGACTACTATTCATGCTTACACCAATGATCAACGCTTATCAGATGTTTACCACACTGATTTACGTCGTGCTCGTGCAGCAGCAATGTCTATGATCCCAACTCAAACTGGGGCAGCTGCTGCTGTAGGTTTAGTGGTTCCTGAGCTTCAAGGTAAGTTTGACGGTTTAGCTGTACGTGTACCGACAGTCAACGTATCTCTTGTAGATCTCACTTTCCAAGCGTCTCGTGACACCACAGTTGAAGAAATTAACCAGATAGTGGCAGATGCAGCAAAAACTTCACCATTGAATGAAGCGCTTGCTATTAATGTTGAACCTTTAGTCTCTATCGACTTCAACCATAATGCATTTTCTTCTAACTTTGACGCGACTCAAACACGTGTTAATGGTCGACTTGTCAAAGTAATGGCTTGGTATGATAACGAATGGGGTTTCAGTAACCGCATGTTAGATAATACTGTTGCATTAATGACAGCTAAATAATTCATAGCAGTCATTTGACTAATATGAAAAAGCCCTGCAATTGCAGGGCTTTTTATTGTCTGTCATTTAGCTTAGTAATACTAAGCTAAATCTTACAAACTTAATTAGGCGTTGCCTTTTACTTTCATATTAAGGGTTTGAGCAAAATTTAGCATTCTATTAAGTGGCACTAACGCATCATCACGTAAAGCGTCATCAACAAACACTTCATGGGTTGTTTTATCGACACTACTGAGCGATGCTTCAATCGCTTGAAGACCATTCATAGCCATCCAAGGACAATGGGCACAGCTTTTACAAGTGGCGCCATTACCGCCTGTTGGCGCTTCAATAAGTGTCTTACCCGGTGCAGCTTGTTGCATTTTATAAAAAATGCCGCGATCGGTTGCTACAATGAATTGCTGATTGTCCATAGTTTGTGCAGCTTTAATTAACTGACTAGTTGAACCTACAGCATCAGCTAACGCTACCACATTTGCTGGTGATTCTGGGTGAACTAGCACAGCAGCATCTGGATATTGTATTTTTAATTCACGTAAGGCTTTTGCTTTAAATTCGTCATGAACAATACAATCACCTTGCCACATCAGCATATCGGCGCCAGTTTCTTTAGCGATATAACTGCCTAAATGTCTATCTGGGCCCCAGATGATTTTCTTACCTTCACTATCTAAGTGTTCAACGATTTCAAGGGCGATACTTGATGTAACAACCCAATCTGCACGCGCTTTAACAGCGGCAGAGGTGTTAGCGTAGACCACAACGGTATGATCTGGATGAGCATCGCAAAATGCCGAAAATTGCTCAATAGGACAACCAATATCAAGTGAACAGGTGGCATCTAAAGTAGGCATTAGAATGGTTTTTTCAGGGCTAAGAATTTTAGCCGTTTCGCCCATAAATTTAACGCCAGCAACAATTAACGTTTTAGCAGGATGATCACGACCAAAGCGTGCCATTTCTAAAGAATCAGATACGCATCCACCTGTCTCTTCTGCTAAGGCTTGAATTTCAGGATCAGTATAGTAATGTGCAACAAGAACCGCATTTTGTTCTTTTAAAAGCTGTTTAATTTTTTGTTTATAATCAGCCTTTTCGGCTTCATTTAATACAGCGGGTTTTGCGGGAAAAGGATATTCGATTGAAGCGATATTCGGTGCCGAAGTGATCATTTTGATTCCGAGAAGTTACAACGTTTGAGTATTATACAAAATCGGCCCATAAAATTAAAGGACGCTTTCGCGTCCTTTCGTGTAACTGGGTAACCTATTTTTAAGGTGAAGGAATTAGCGCATGGCTAATAACATCTCTTGAGGTTGTTCCAGATAGAGCTTCCATAAATTACAAAAACGGGCAATGGTGCCACCATCAATTACGCGATGATCGCCAGACCAACTAACTTGCATTATTTTACGCGCTTCAACTTCACCGTTTTCATTAAAGCGCGGTAGAGTTTGCAGTTTACCTAACGCTACAATGGCTACTTCAGGTTTATTGATGATTGGCGTTGCCACTGTGCCACCGAGTGCACCAATATTAGAAATAGAAATCGTGCCACCTTTAAGATCTGCAGGTGAAACGCGGCCACTACGAGCAGCAGTGGTTAAACGAGTAATTTCAGCAGCAACTTCTAGAATAGATTTGTTTTGCACGTCTTTTACATTAGGTACTAACAAACCAACTTTTGAATCAACAGCCATACCTATGTTATGAGAAGCTTTATACGTCAGCTCAGTACACTCGGAATTGACCTGGCTATTCAGCACAGGGAATTCATTGATGGCTAACGACATTGCTTTCATGAAAAATGGCATCATTGTTAGCTTAACTTCATCAGTAGAGTAGCGTTGCTTCATTTCGGCGCGCAAGGCAACTAGATCTGTTAAGTCAAACTCTTCACAATAGGTAAAATGCGGAATGGTCGAAACAGACTCCACCATCATTTTCGCCATAACCGCTTTAACACCTTTGATAGGTTCGACTTTATCAGTAGCGCTTGACACGGTTGTCGCTGGCGTAACTGCTGGGGCTTGGTTATTGACCACAGGAGTAGAAACTGTCGTAGACTTAGGCGTCGCTGCAGTTAAGTGGCTTTCAATATCTTCTTTATAGACACGGCCACTTTTGCCTGATCCTTTCACATCAGCAATATTGATATCTAAGCTGCGGGCTAAACGTCGCACTGCAGGACTGGCTAATGCTTTGCCTTGTATAACAGGCTCAGGTGAAACATCTAAAGCCACTTGGGTTGCTGGAGCATCATCTACAAGGGTATTTGCTACTAAGGTAGATTCAACTTCGATGGCAAATAGAGGTTCATGTACTTTTGCAAGCTGGCCTTTTCGATAATGAAGTTTAACAATAGTGCCATTTTTTATTGCTGGAATTTGAACCAAAGCTTTGTCTGTCATCACATCAGCAATAGGTTGATCTTCAACCACGCTATCGCCTTCTTCGACTAACCACTCAACCAGTTCACACTCTACAATACCTTCACCAATATCTGGCAATAAAAACTCTTCAATCGCTTTACCTGTAACAGGGGCTTGTGGCGTATTTTGAATCGAGGCATTGCTAGGTGTATGGCTTGAATCATTTTTTACTTCCGCCGCTGTCGAAATGACAAAAGGTTCGGCAGCAGTTGCATCCATATCCACGGCATAAAGTGGTGCATGTACTTTAGCAATATCGCCTTTGGCATAATACAGCTTAGTAATTACGCCACCATGTGGTGCAGGAATTTGCACTAAAGCTTTATCGGTCATGACATCAGCGATGGGTTGATCTTCAACGACTAAGTCGCCTTCTTTAACCATCCAATCGACAAGCTCACATTCAACAACACCTTCACCAATATCCGGCAAAATAAAATCTTTAATCATATCTTGCTCCTAGAAATTAACTGATGCTTTAATGGCTTCGAATGATTTAAGCTCATCTGGCATGTATTCTTTTTCAAGAATAAGCGGGTATGGAGTATCTAAACCACATACTCGGCTAATGGGTGATTCAAGGCTTAAGAAACATTCCTGCTGAATTGTTGCTGCAATTTCACCAGCAAAGCCACCTGTTAACGGCGCTTCATGGTTTATTAATAACCGACCCGTTTTCTTAACTGAAGCAGCAACGGTTTCTATGTCCCAAGGTGCCAGAGTGCGCAAATCGATAATTTCAGATGAAATACCCTCTTTTTCAGCCATAAGCGCTGCTTTTTCAAGGATCTCCATTTGCGCGCCCCAACCTAGTAAAGTGATATCAGTTCCTGATTTAACCACTTCTGCTTTACCTAGCTCGATTTCATAATCGCCAGCGGGCACTTCGCCAACTGAAGCACGATAAAGACGCTTAGGCTCAAAGAAAATAATTGGATTAGGGTCACGTATAGAAGCAAGTAACAGCCCTTTTGCTTGCTCTGGGTTACGTGGAATGACAACTTTTAAACCAGGCGTTTGGGTAAAGTACGCTTCTGGAGATTGCGAGTGATAATGGCCGCCTGCAATACCGCCACCATAAGGGGTTCTAAAAGTCAGTCCGCCAACATCAAATTGATTACCACTGCGATATCTGAATTTTGCTGATTCATTAACGATTTGGTCAAATGCAGGGAAGATATAATCAGCGAATTGGATCTCTGCCACAGCAGTCATGCCATTTGAGGCTAAGCCATTAGCAAAGCCAGCAATACCCTGCTCGGTTAACGGTGTATTGAAACAACGATCACGGCCGAATTTTTCTTGTAGTCCAGATGTCGCTCGAAAAACACCACCAAAGTGTCCAACATCTTCACCAAATACCACCATTCTTTCATCCGCGGTCATCGCAATTGATAACGCATCATTAATGGCGTGTAACATGTTCATTTCAGCCACGATTAAATTCTCCCTGCACTTTTAGGATACGACTTAGGATATTTTTTAATATGTTGTTTTAAATCAGCTAATTGTTTCTCTAAAGCAGGTGTTGGTTTATCTAATACATCTGTGATTAACAAGTCGATATGCGGTAAAGCCACTTTTTCTGCCACTTTAACGGCATTAAGTACTTCTTCTCGGTATTGTTCATAAGCTGCAGCATCATCTTTTTCGTTTAACCAATCTTTATTGATCATCCAAAGTTTAAAGCGCTTAACAGGATCATGTTGCTCCCACTTAGCTTCTTCTTCTTTTGAACGATAACCCGATGGGTCATCTGAAGATGAATGTGCACCTAAACGGTACGTCATCGCTTCGATGAGTACTGGCGCATTATGTTCTAACGCATGAGCTCGAGCTTGTTGAGTTGCTGCGAGTACCGCAAGCATATCGTTACCATCAACACGAATAGTGTGCATACCATAACCAACACCACGACTGGCAATGCCATTACCTGCAAATTGCTCTTCAGTTGGCGTTGAAATCGCGTAACCATTGTTACGACAGAAAAAGATCGTTGGTGACTTTAAAACTGCAGCCATATTTAGGCCTGCGTGAAAGTCACCTTCTGATGCTGCACCTTCGCCAAAATAACAAATAGCAACGTTACGTTTGCCTTGTAATTTAAAAGCATGTGCAACACCGGTAGCTTGTGGTATTTGAGTCGCTAGTGGTGATGAAATTGTCTGGTAATTTAATTCTTTACTACCGTAATGAATTGGCATCTGTCTGCCTTTACCTAAATCTTTTTCATTACTGAACATTTGATTCATAAATTGTTCAGTGGTAAAACCACGATATCTAAGTGATGCATGCTCTCGGTATTGCGCCAATATGACATCACCGTCATCAAGTGCAGCAGTACTGCCAATGATAGAGGCTTCTTCGCCAGTACAAGTCATATAAAAACTAATACGACCTTGCCTTTGAGCACTTAACATACGTTCATCTAATACTCGGGTAAAAACACAAGTATCATGTATACGTTCAGCCAAGGCTTTATCAATAACGGGCATGACGGCATTTTCGTAAGTTGTGCCATCAGATTGTAGAATTTTTAAAATAGGAATGTGCAATGAAGCTTTGTCTAAGAAGCTGACACGATGCACTGTTTCATTAGTCAGTGTTGCGTTGCTCATATTGTGCTCTTGTTATTTGTAGCCTTAAAAATAAAGCGTAATTTATTATATGCGAACGAACATTACGTTAACGTAAACTTACTATCAACTAATGTTCATTCCACTTAGTGAATATCCTGTCATATATAATGTATATTTAGCTTTACAACTTATTGAATGTCTTCATTAGGTGCTGGCACTAAACATAATACTGTACGTTGGCCCACAGGTACATTTTCATTAGGAAAAACGATAGCTTCGTATGGATAAATGACCTTAATCTCAGTGTCACCTTCCGTTGCTAATACATGATTTTGCTTGAACCCAGAAAAATTTACCGTTGTCTTATCAAAGGTGAATTTGAAATCATCAAACTGCTTGTTAATGGAACGAGACACTTTATATAAGTGAAGTTTGTCTTTATCAAAAGGAGCTAGTTCAACTTGTTGTTGAGTTATCAACTGCAAAAGCATCTTTTTAGTATTGGCAAATTTTAACATATCATTCTCGCCAAAAGGCATCACTTTACCCAGTTCGACTGTAAATGCATCGGCTTTGAATTGTTCTGATGAATAATAGCTAAAAGTAGTGGTAGGTTCATGATGGAATAAAATGGTGTCAACATCACAACCCGCTAAAAACATAATTTGATCAGCACTAAAGCTACGTCCAGGCCTGTAAGGATAAATCGCAAATTTCTCATGTTTAGACGGCTTTATCGCGGTGTGTAAGTCGTAATGTATTCGTTGTGAGCTATTATTTTGAAGATAAAAATTAGCTACATATTCCTCTAATTTTTTTGTTCTAACTCTTTCTTTATTTGATAAACCTAAACCGGAAGAATGTGCCCCACTGAACAAACGATTCATATTCTCTTCTACAAAGCGTGTTTGGCTGAGTATGGAATCTGGATTGCCAATTATAAACAGGACTCTTTGTTTTGTAACGATTGTTTCTTTTAATAAATTATTTATGAGTTCGTTACAGATTTCAATAGGTGCTGTTTCGTTACCATGTATGGCACAAGATAAAACAATGTCTTTAGTCGACCCTTGAGCTGGATTAAAACAAATAATCCCGTTATCTAAAATCGTAACTGTTGTTTTATTTGACAATTCAAAGCGCTGTTCTGGCACCTTGTTATTAATGTTAGTTAACGTAAATGCTAAAAAATCTTTGTCATCCATTAATTGTTGAAACACGCTGACTCCTTGATGCGGCTTTAAATATTGAATGGTTTCAAACGGTAGTCGGATTCTATCACATTTAGGGGAAGCTAACGTTAAGTAACATTTAACAGAGTGTAAATCTTTGCTTGCATTATTTATTAGAATAAATATACTTTTAGCCATCTAGACTTCTTTACGGGTATCGTATGACTATAGCAACTTTTGGTGCAGGCTGTTTTTGGGGCGTTGAATATTTTTTTAAACAAATAAATGGTGTAGTTGCAGCACAATGCGGTTATATGGGGGGAAATGACAAATTTCAGACCTACGAGCAAGTGAAAGCGGGCGTAACGGGCCATGCAGAAGTGGTACAGGTTGAGTTTGACGAACATATCGTTAGCTATGAAGAGTTGTTGACCGTTTTTTGGCAAAACCACAATCCAACCACTCTAAATATGCAAGGTGGTGATATTGGCAGCCAATATCGAAGCACTATTTTTTTCCACAGCCAAGAACAAAAATTATTAGCAGAGCAATCTAAATTGTTGCTAATTCAAAGTGGTAAATGGGGATTACGACAAATTGTAACTGAAATTGTACCGGTTCAAACCTTTCATCCGGCGGAAGAATACCACCAAAACTATCTAGAAAAGAATGGCTTACCAAGTTGTCATATTAGTTATTAGCATGTAAAAGTCTAATGCGATAAGTCCTTGGTGTCTTTTGTGTACGGTATCGATTGCCTCAATCTATATCTTGGAGCAATCGCTACTTTACCCCACCCTGTAAATTCCCTACAATCCATGCAAATTGCTTAAAGCATGTAATGGAGAAATAAAAAAATGAGTCAAGCTCGTCATATTAACCTGTTAATTTTAGGTTCTGGCCCTGCTGGTTATACTGCTGCAGTTTACGCAGCACGTGCAAATTTGAAACCTGTCATGATCACTGGGATGCAACAAGGTGGTCAACTGACTACGACTACTGAAGTTGAAAACTGGCCAGGCGATGCTAATGGCTTAACCGGTCCAGCATTAATGGCAAGAATGCAAGAACATGCTGAAAAGTTTGATACTGAAATTATCTTTGATCATATTAATGAAGTTGATTTTAGCCAGCGCCCTTACCGATTAAAAGGAGACAATGGTGAGTTTACTTGTGACGCATTAATCATTGCAACTGGTGCATCTGCCAAATATTTAGGCCTTCCATCTGAAGAAGCATTTATGGGCCGTGGTGTATCAGCCTGTGCTACCTGTGATGGTTTCTTTTATCGTAACCAAAAAGTGGCTGTAGTTGGTGGTGGTAACACTGCTGTTGAAGAAGCGCTTTATTTAAGTAATATTGCTTCTGAGGTGCATTTAATCCACCGTCGTGATTCTTTCCGATCAGAAAAGATCCTGATCAACCGTCTGATGGATAAAGTTGCTAATGGCAATATCATCCTACACTTAGATCAAACTCTTGATGAAGTCGTCGGTGACAACATGGGTGTTACCGGTCTTAAAATGAAAAGCACTAAAGATGAGTCAATTTCAGATTTAGAGGTTGCTGGCGTTTTCATTGCGATTGGTCATAGCCCAAACACCGGTATTTTTGACGGTCAACTTGATATGAACTACGGTTACATTACCGTCAACAGTGGCCTTCAAGGTAACGCAACTCAGACAAGTGTTGAAGGCATTTATGCTTGTGGTGACGTAATGGATCAACATTATCGTCAAGCTATTACTTCAGCAGGATCAGGTTGTATGGCTGCGTTAGATGCCGAGCGTTACTTAGACGCACAAAAGTAGAATCGTCACTTTGTAATCTACTAGTTTACACATAGTGAGCTAGTAGCGACAAGCCATCCATTATTGTGATGGCTTTTTTATTGTTTGTATTTTATCGATGTGAATAACACAGGTGAAGGCTGTTGTTTATACAGTTGACCAGTTTTTGTTTAACACTATTACTGCACATTACTCATTTTTTTAATGGTTAACTTTCAAACTGTATATTACAACTTCAGTTTTGCCATTAACATCTGAATGAAACTGCTGACAGATAAATTCCATTCCTATTTTCTTCATAATTTTAATTGAACCTAAATTATCCTTATCCGCTATTGCTGTAAAACGTTCAATAATTGGTTGTTCCTCTACCAATAATTTAATCACTGCTTTGGCGCTTTCTGTCGCATAACCTTTCCCCCAAGCTGATTGTTTGAATCGCCAACCAATTTCAAGATTATTAAATTCAGGGGTCTCACTGAAAAAGCCCATGGGCCTAATCAATATCCAACCAACAAAGTTATCACGACGATCAACAGTATCTAGTTCTCGCTTTTCAAACACCTTCCAAAAGCCCCACCCTTTGGATGGCGTTAAGTAACTTGCCAAACGTGGTATAGAAATATGTTCTATATCAGATTTTGAGGTAGGTTTTCCGCCGTTTATATATTTCATCACATCGGGATTTTGGTCTAGAGCGTAAAGTAAATCGGCATCATCAAGCGTCATAATAGCAATTGATAATCTGTCTGTTGCTAACTGGGTTTTCATAACACCTACTTCCAATAAGTCAAACACAATGGCAAGATTCTAAATTTTAGATATAAAAAAAGGAACCCTAAGGTTCCTTTTTTAAAGAATAATAACTAATTACTTAGCTAAAGCTTCTTTTGCTTTTTCAACTAAAATTGTGAAAACAACTTTGTCGAATACAGCGATGTCAGCCAAAATTTTACGATCGATTTCGATCGAAGCTTTTTTAAGACCGTTAATGAAACGGCTATAAGAAAGACCATTTTGACGAGATGCCGCATTGATACGTGCAATCCAAAGTTGACGGAATTGACGTTTCTTTTGACGACGGTCACGGTAAGCATATTGACCAGCTTTAGTTACTGCTTGAACAGCAACACGGAAAGTACGAGAGCGAGCTCCGTAATAACCTTTGGCTAATTTAAGTACTTTCTTGTGACGAGCACGAGCGGTTACACCACGCTTAACTCTAGGCATTGTTCATATCTCCTTTAATTAAGCGTATGGTAGTTGACGTGCAATTGCTGGCACATCAGACTTAGCTACTAAACATTTAGCACGTAAGTGACGTTTACGCTTAGTGCTCTTCTTTGTCAAAATATGACGTAAGTGTGCCTGTTTGCGCTTGAAACCATTAGCGGTTTTTCTGAAGCGTTTTTGGACACCCTTATCTGTTTTCATTTTAGGCATTGCTAAAACTCCGCATTGGGACATTAATAAAACGTAAGGCGAGCAAAACCCTCAAAAAGGATTTTGCTACTTTTTAATTGGTTGCCCTACTATTTCTTTTTAGGTGCTAGGACCATAACTGCTTGTCGACCTTCCATTTTCGGGAAAGATTCAACAACAGCATATGTTTCCAAATCTGCTTTGATACGGTTCAAAAGATCCATACCTAAGCTTTGGTGTGCCATTTCGCGACCACGGAAACGCAGCGTAATTTTCGCTTTGTCCCCATCTTCTAGAAAACGAATCAGGTTGCGTAGTTTTACCTGATAGTCGTTTTCATCAGTGCCAGGACGGAATTTAATTTCCTTCAGCTGGACCTGTTTCTGCTTCTTCTTTTGTTCTTTTTGAGCTTTCGCTTTATCAAAAAGGAACTTACCGTAGTCCATAATGCGACAGACCGGAGGCTCAGCGTTAGGACTAATTTCAACCAGGTCTACACCTGCTTCATCAGCTAATTCTTGAGCCTGTGAAATACTTACGATTCCAACAGATTCGCCTTCGATATCCGATAGACGAACTTCTGGTACGCCAGTGATTTCTTCGTTAATACGATTAGGGGCTGGCTGTCGCCCTGCTGCTCTCTTGATCTTTATGACCTATTCCTCCAACAAAATTAGACTACGGCTCGAAATTTGTTTTTGTATCTTGGCAATAAAATCATTGATTTTAATCTTGCCTAAATCGATACCGTCACGTGTTCGTACCGCAACTTCCTTATTTTCTATCTCTTGATCACCAACGACCAATAAATAAGGTACACGCTTTAACGTATGTTCACGTATTTTAAAGCCTATTTTCTCATTCCTCAAGTCTTTAGATGCTCGAATGCCACTTTCTTTGAAAGTTTTAACAATTTCATCTACATAATCAGACTGTTTATCAGTAATGTTCATAACAATTACTTGCACTGGTGCAAGCCATGTCGGGAATTTACCTGCATACTCTTCAATTAGAATACCGAGGAAGCGCTCAAGTGAGCCTAAAATAGCTCTGTGAATCATAACCGGTGTTTGACGAGTGTTATCTTCAGCAACATAGGTAGCACCTAAACGTGAAGGTAACGCATAATCAAGTTGCACTGTACCACATTGCCACGCACGATCTAAGCAATCATGCAAAGTAAATTCGATTTTTGGGCCATAGAACGCACCTTCACCAGGTAAAATATCAAATTCGATATCATTAGCCTTAAGTGCTTTCTTTAATGCTTCTTCAGCACGATCCCACATATCGTCATCACCAATACGTTTTTCTGGACGAGTTGATAATTTAACGACGATATTTTCAAATCCAAACGTACCGTATGTGTCATACACCATTTGAATACATTCACTGACTTGTTCTTGAACTTGGTCATCGGTACAGAATACGTGTGCGTCATCTTGAGTAAAGCCACGAACGCGCATTAGGCCATGTAAAGAACCTGATGGTTCGTTACGATGACAACAACCAAACTCAGCCATTTTTAATGGCAAATCACGGTAAGACTTCAACCCTTGGTTAAAGATCTGTACGTGTCCCGGACAGTTCATAGGCTTAATCGCATATTCACGGTTTTCACTGTTCGTTGTGAACATCGCATCAGCGTATTTGTCCCAATGGCCAGAGCGTTCCCACAAGTTACGATCCATCATTAATGGACCTTTAACTTCTTGGTAAGTGTATTGCCCTAGTTTTTGACGAATAAACTTCTCAAGCTCTAAATATAAGCTCCAACCATCATTGTGCCAAAACACCATTCCTGGCGCTTCTTCTTGCATATGATAAAGGTCTAACTGTTTACCAATTTTACGGTGGTCACGTTTAGCCGCTTCTTCAAGACGGTTTAAATGTACTTTAAGAGCTTTTTTGTCTGCCCAAGCAGTACCGTAAACACGTTGTAGCATTTTATTGTCAGAGTTACCGCGCCAGTATGCACCAGCAACACTCATTAACTTAAAGTTTTGACAGAACTTCATGTTAGGTACATGAGGTCCACGACACATATCAATATATTCTTCGTGATGGTAAAGCGCTGGGGTTGCATCTTTGCTGATATTTTCATCTAAGATTGCAATTTTGTATTCTTCACCACGAGCTTCGAACGTATCACGGGCTTCTTGCCAAGAAACCACTTTCTTAATAACGCTATAATTTGTTTTAGCTAATGCTTGCATACGTTTTTCTAACGCATCGATATCTTCTTGAGTAAGCTTGTGATCTAAATCGATATCGTAGTAAAAGCCATTATCAATAACTGGACCGATTGCCATTTTAGTTTCAGGCCACATTTGCTTAATAGCATGACCTAATAAGTGCGCACAAGAATGGCGAAGGATTTCAACACCCTCTTCATTTTTAGCCGTAATGATTGAAAGTTCTGAATCTGTAGTAATTAAATCACAAGCATCAACGAGTTCACCGTTCACACGACCAGCAATACACGCTTTAGCTAAACCAGGACCGATGTCGGCAGCGACATCTAAAGTAGAAACAGAATCGGCAAACTCACGTTTGCTGCCATCAGGCAAAGTAATAATAGGCATTTCATTTCCTTATCCAGTGGTGACCCACACGTAGGGCCACTTGGTAATTAATATATAAAAGAAATGCCACCGAACATCAGACATTACAGGAGTCTGAGTCATAAGTGGCATGAATACGCATTGTATGTGAAAAGGCCTTTTGCAAGCAAGCTAACTCAGTCGCAAAATTGAATAAAACACCATCACAACAGCTTTTTACACTTCTTGGATGACTCGATTAACTTTTAATAGCCAATGCAGCTGCTACCTCAACTGACAACTTTGGCATTACGCGAGTTTTACTAATGTTTACTATACTTAATTCCAAGCTCAATCCTGCTTGCTGCTTGCTGCTTGCTGCTAAACGGTTAAAGGTTTTTTAGTTTTGCAAATGCTTTAATGTTAAATACTGGGGGAAGTTATGAATTTAGTCAGCCGAGTAATAAGTTGTCCACATTGCGGCCATAATCAACATGTTCATATTGATACTAGTTGTGGAGATCAAGAGTATTATGATGATTGTCGAGTGTGCTGCAATCCAATCCATATGCGATTGCAAGTAAACGATTCAAATAGAACCATTCAATTATTTATAGATTCTGATGATGAACAGTTCTATTAACAGTTGAACATGTAAAAACCTGCTTTAATAGGCTTAGAATGTGTCATCAATCTAAGCCTTTGTAGGCTATTTTAGCAATGATTTTTTAGCTAAAATTCTTTCTACTGTATCGACTATAACTTGAGTTTGACTATCGATTTCGATATTGATTTTGTCACCCAGTTTGCAGTCACTCAAATTAGTTAATTTGAGCGTTTCTGGGATCAAATGTAACTTGAACTGGTCTTGATCAATCTCTCCTACCGTTAAACTGCATCCATTGACGCCTATAAAACCTTTATAGAAGATATAATCCATCCATTTAGCCGGTACTGTTAATGTTAAATTGTAATGCTCATCGGTATGACTTATGTGGGTAATTGTTGCCATGGTATGAACATGACCTGACAAAATGTGGCCACCTATCTCTTTTCCGAAGGTCAAAGAACGTTCAATATTGATTTTGTCACCCGGTTCAATAAAATTTAAGTTTGTTAGCTGTAAGGTCTCTTCCATTACATCAAAATAAACTCTATTATTCACCAGCTTTGTGACCGTTAAACAAACACCGTTATTTGCCACACTCGCACCAGTTTCTAAACCATGCTGTAGCTCTCCTGGAATATTAACTTCAAATGTTTTTAAACCACTCTGTGCTTTAATTGTAATAACATCACACGTCGCTTGTACGATACCAGTAAACATATTTGTGCTCTTTAGTTGAAGGTTTTTAAATGAATAACACAGGCTTTCAGGCCAAAAAATTAATCCAACTGGCAATGCCAGTATTAATTGCTCAAGTTACCCAAACAATGATGGGATTTATCGATACTGTTATGGCCGGTAGAGTCAGCGCTGTCGATATGGCTGCAGTCGCGATTGGTACCAGCTTATGGTTACCTGCTTTATTGTTTGTGCAAGGGCTACTGTTGGCATTTACACCAGTGTTTGCCCATCATCACGGCGCTAATAATCCAAAAGCAATCCAACCCTTGATGTCGCAAGCATTCTATATTGCCATAATTGGCAGTGTTGGTGTGTTGTTGTTCCTCTCATTTGCTAAAACTATTTTTACCATGATGGCTTTAGAACCTGAATTAGCCGAGTTAAGTGCAGGCTATTTACATGGTTTTATGTGGGGTGTACCTGCATTTATTTTGTACCAAATACTACGGGGCTGCTCTGAAGGCATCTCTTATACATTACCGACGATGGTTATTGGCTTTGTCGGTCTTGCGGTTAATATCCCTGCCAACTATATCTTTATCTATGGTCATTTCGGGGTCCCTGCGATGGGCGGTGCTGGTTGTGGTATTGCAACTGCATTAGTGTTCTGGGCTATGTTATTTGCCATGATGGTATACATGCAACTTCACAAGAAATTTGCTGAGATAGCGCCATTTTCGACATTAAATAAGCCAAATTGGAAAACCATTTGGGAAATGATGAAGCATGGCACCCCTATTGCTATGGCTTTATTTTTTGAAGTCAGTCTATTTGCAGTTATAGCTTTATTGCTCGCCCCCCTTGGTGCTAACGTTGTTGCAGGCCATCAAATTGCCCTAAACTTCTCATCTATTGTATTTATGTTGCCATTATCAATCGGTATTGCCGTTTCGATTAGAGTGGGTTATTACCTAGGGCAAGATAAATCAGAAATATCAAAACTGGTGACAAAAATCGGGCTAATCATTGCATTCTCATTAGCAGTGGTAACGGCAATCATTACTGTATCGTTCAAAACTGAAATAGCCCTCCTTTACAATAATAACCCTGAAGTCGTTGCGCTAGCGGGTAGCTTAATGTTCCTTGCAGCTTTATACCAATTATCTGATTCTATCCAAGTTGTGGCTGCTGGCGCTCTTCGCGGTTATAAAGACACTAAGAGTGCCTTTTATATTACTTTAGTGTCTTACTGGGCCATTGGCATGACACTTGGCTATATACTTGCGCGTACAGATATCATTGTACCTGCGATGGGCGCACATGGCTTTTGGATAGGCTTAATCGCGGGCTTAACCAGTGCTGCAGTGTTATTTGCATTACGACTTATTTATATTCAAAAGAATGCTAATTTCAAAGCAGTATTGGAAGATAGAAGTTAATTTTAACTAGTCGTTATAAAATTTGAACGAGATGAGCATGCTGATAATGTTTAAAAAAAACACGCCTACGCTGCTATATGACTCAATTTGCACAGCAAATCGCCACTCGTTCATATTTTTGATTTTTTTGCTTGCATCAAAACGCGTATCCCGTAATATATCGCTCGTCCCAACGATGAAGTCTTTTATCAACGTTGAACGATACAACTGTAGCTCAGCTGGTTAGAGCACCACCTTGACATGGTGGGGGTCGGTGGTTCGAATCCACTCAGTTGTACCATTTTTTTTGAGATTGCTAAACACAATACAACCGTAGCTCAGTTGGTTAGAGCACTACCTTGACATGGTAGGGGTCGGTGGTTCGAATCCACTCGGTTGTACCAATTTCTATTCTAAATTCTTGTTTTATATCCCCAAGTTAAATGCCATAACATACCTAGTTTGTGCCTTGTTTAAATATTGTTGTGTCACCACTTTCTAATTTTATCTTCTAAATTCAAATAATGAAATCAAGTTAATATCTATATTGGCTAGTTTGTTTGATACAAAACCTCTAACTAAAACACTATAAATAAACTTGTGCCCACTTTGTGCCAGGATAATTCTTCACAGCTTTTATTTCTGAACAGAGAAGTGACCACCACCGAATCCTGTGCTAAAGAAAAACTAACAAGTAAGTTTCATGATAATTTAAAATAATCTTTTAATTCTTCAAGACGTACTGAACATGCACCCATCTAGATGCAGGGATTATTGAAAAATATCCTTTAAAAAGATCCTACAAATCAACTTTTCCTTTGCCACTACACAGAAATAAAAATGTCACTCTAATTGTAATATAGAGTGACATAATGGTGAGTCTTTTTAAGGGTGACACATTTGTTTGAAACGCTCTTTAGAACAGACTTAACGCCTACCCTGTTGAATATGTAAACTACCTAAATAGAGCTAATAAATTCTATTTCAAAAACAAATGCAAAGGTTACTCTTTATCATAACCATTAGGATTAGCTGATTGCCAGCGCCAGGTATCAACCATCATTTGATCTAAACTGCGCTTTGCTTGCCAATTCAATTGTTGATTAGCTTTTTGGGCATTGGCCCAAAATGCAGCTAAATCCCCTGCGCGTCTTGGACTAACTTCATAAGGGATAGGTTTTTCAACCGCCTTTTCAAACGCTGAAACAATATCAAATACCGATACGCCATTACCTGTACCTAAGTTAAATGCCTCAACCCCCGTAAAGCTGGTATTATTGTCTAACCAGTTCATCGCTGCAACATGCCCTTCAGCCAAATCCATTACATGCAGATAGTCACGTTCACAGGTACCATCTTTTGTTGGATAATCAGCGCCAAAAATACTCAGCTTGTCACGTTTGCCCACCATAACTTGAGCAACATAAGGCAGTAGATTGTTAGGAATACCTTTAGGCGACTCACCAATTTGGCCGCTTTCATGGGCTCCAATTGGATTAAAGTAACGCAATGAAACTCCTCTAAAATTGCTGTTAGATGCCGCAAAATCTGCCATCACCCGTTCGACCATTACTTTAGTTGCCCCATAAGGGCTTGAAGGTGTACCTAACTTCATGGTCTCAACATAAGGCACATCATTTTCTTCGCCATAAACGGTCGCAGATGAGCTAAAGATAAAGTTATGAACATTATGTTCGGCCATGGCTTCCAATAAACACACAGAGCCGTGAACATTATTTTGATAGTACTCAAGTGGAATTTGCGCTGATTCACCGACCGCTTTAAGGGCTGCAAAATGGATCACGGTTTGAATATCAAATTGCTCAAAAACTGCGGTTAAAGCCTGTTTGTCACGAATGTCACCTTCTATAAAAATTACCGATTTCCCAGTTAATGCCTCTACTCGCTTAATTGACTCAATATTTGAATTAAACAGGTTATCAAAAACAACGACATTACAATTGTTTTCTAGCAGTGATAACACTGTATGTGAGCCGATATAGCCAGCACCACCGGTAACTAATACGTTCATTACTGTTCCTTGTGTGAAAGATAAAAATGAGCATTTATAATCAGTGATTTTGAACCTTAGCACTCAAAATTACTATTAAAAATTAGCTTCATGAGCGTAAATCAGCACAATATGTTAATGAATGTGGTTTTATTACCTATTTTTTTCCTTACCAGCCTCACATTTAAACCCGGTGTATACATTTACAACCTTGCCAATACTTATGTGACAAGCTCGTTTAACGTTATGAATCACTATCAAAAAATGGGACTTTATATGCACAATTGTCGCTATAGGTAATAAGTAAACTGTCAGTCTCGAAACATTTGAAACATTAAATTACACATTGTTACCACTTACAGTTAACAGTTTTATTAACATCTCCATATAATGTCGATAACTCATTTGCACACAAGCGCGAAAGGTTTGTGTTATCTCTTCAAAAAGGATGTCCCGTGGCGACCACAATGCAAAAAGTATTTCCTTTCTTAATTATAGGTTCTGGCATTGCCATAACAGCGGCGTTAGTTGCCATGAAGCAACCACCCGAAGAAAAACCACCAGTAGACACGACCCCGCTTGTATCAGTACAAAGCATTGAATATAAGCCAATGACATTTACGGTTAGCTCTTATGGGGTTGTTAACCCTAAGTATCAAACTGAATTAGTGGCACAAGTGAATGGTGAAATCACCTACCTTGCAGAAGCCTTTGTAAAAGGAGGCTTCGTCAAAAAAGGCCAGATACTCGCCAAAATAGATCCAAGTGATTACGAATCAGCATTACTTGATGCACAAGCTGAACTGGCATCAGCTAAATCAAACCTAGTGCTAGAAAAAGCCACTGCAGCAGTAGCCGAACGTGAATGGGCTGAGATTACCGATAGTAAACCTAGCGATTTAAGTTTACGTAAACCTCAATTAGCCAAAGAAATCGCTAAGTTGAAAAGTGCTGAAGCCGGCTTACATCGTGCCCAACGTAATTTAGAACGTTCAGTGATTAAAGCACCTTATGATTCGTTAATCGCCAGTCGTAATATTGGCTTAGGCACTTATGTTGGCAATGGCGCATCAATTGGCACCTTGTATAACACTGAAATTGCTGAAGTACGTTTGCCACTTGCAGATAAAGAAATGCAATATCTAGACAGAAAAGGCGCTAATGCTGAAGTAAGTTTGGTGGGTAACTTCGCCGGTGAAAAACAGCAATGGCAAGGCACGATTGTCCGTAGCGAAGGTGTGATTGATAGTAAGAGTCGTATGACTTATTTAGTCGCTGAAATAAATGACCCTTATGCACTTAAAGGTAACCATAAAGAATTACGCTTTGGCACCTATGTCACAGCACATATTGGTGGCACACAAGCTGGCAGCGTTGCAATTATTCCCCGCCACCTGATTGTAAACGGTTTAGTTGCGGTCATGGATGCAGAAATGAAACTGCGTTATTTACCCGTTAATATTATTCGCCAAGACGGCAGTAACGTGATTATTTCAAGTGGTTTAGAAGATGGGATGAATATTATTACCTCGGCACTTGATTACCCTATTGAAGGCATGTCAGTAAAGTTACCTGAAGATAAGATTCTCCAGCAAGATGCTATTGAAGGTGACGACATTATTAAATCAGCAATCGCCATCAAAGATAAGGAATAATCATGGAAGACACCCATAAAGGTTTGATTGCTTGGTTTGCCCGCAACAGTGTGGCGGCAAACTTATTAATGATCATCATATTACTTGGTGGCTTACTGACAGCAAACACCATACGTAAGCAATTCTTCCCTGCAGTTGAAATTAACTGGATTGAGTTCAGCGCCGTTTATCCGGGCGCTGCGCCCCAAGAAGTTGAAGAAGGCATTACGGTCAAAATAGAGCAAGCCTTAGAAACGGTTCAGGGCTTGCAGCGGGTTATTACCTATTCTAATCGTAACCAAGCCTCTGGTTATTTCAGAATTGAAGACTCCTACGACCCACAAATTGTATTGGATGAAGTTAAATCAGAAATTGACTCAGTATCAACATTCCCAGCAGGCATGGAGTTTCCGAAAGTTGAGCGCATAAAAATACGCCAAGAAGTGATGTATTTAAGTTTATATGGCGACTTATCTCAACGACAACTCAAAGACTTAGGCGAAAAAATTCATCAAGAAATCATGCAACTGCCTAATGTAAATATTTCAGAATTCTATGGCGGACTTAATTACGAAATCAGTGTCGAAGTCAGTAAAGACAGACTCAGAGAATTTGGTCTTAGTTTTAACGATGTTGCAGAAGCTGTACGTGGTTATTCCCGTAATATGTCAGCGGGACAAATTAAAGCTGAAAATGGCTACATTAACTTACGAGTAGAAAACCAAGCGTATGTCGGATATGAGTTTGAAGATTTACCCTTATTAACCTTGGATGACGGTACTAACTTATTACTGGGAGACGTTGCGACGGTCAACGATGGCTTTGAAGAAGGCATTCAATATTCTAAATTCAATGGCCAAAATGCTGTCACCTTTTTTGTTGGCGCCGCTAAAAACCAAAGTATCACCGATGTTGCCGATACTTTAAAAAAATACGTTACTGACAAACAGGCTATTTTACCAGACGGTGTGACCTTAGAGCCTTGGGTTGATATGACCTACTACCTTGAAGGTCGTTTAGATTTAATGCTCGATAGCATGAAAACAGGCGCATTATTAGTCTTTATCATGCTGGCGTTATTTCTGCGAGTGCGGTTAGCGTTTTGGGTAATGATGGGCTTACCCGTGTGTTTCTTAGGTACGCTATTATTTATGCCAATGGGCTTTATTGATGTCACCATCAATGTCATCAGTTTATTCGCCTTCATACTGGTATTGGGTATTGTGGTCGATGATGCCATTGTGATGGGAGAAAGCGCCCATACTGAATGTGAAGAAAACGGTCAAAATATCGATAGTGTTATTCGCGGGGTTAAACGGGTCGCCATGCCGGCAACCTTTGGGGTATTAACCACCATTGCAGCGTTTTTACCGATCACCTTAGATGACGGCCCTTCATCAGCCTTTGGTCAAGCCATTGGGTTTGTGGTTATTTTGTGCTTAATCTTTTCATTAGTGGAATCAAAGTTAATTTTACCGTCACATTTAGCGCATATGAAAAAACCTAAAGTTGTGCAACCGGGTTCTAAAAATCCGTTAGATTGGTTAAGAAATATCGTTAACTTTATTCAAGGTAAAATTGAATCAAACCTAGCGAATTTTATTGCTAATGTTTACCGCCCTAGTCTAACTGCTGCAGTAAAATACCGTTATTCAGTTATTGCGACCTTTGTGATGTTAATTGTTATTTGCGCAGCCCTTTATATAAGCGGCTTAGTACGCTTTATTGGGCAACCTAAAATCCCCCATGATTTTCCTCGTATCACCTTGGAAATGAATGTCGATGCCGCAGAAACCGCAACCCTTAATGCCGCCCATGCCATTGAATCTGCTCTGCGTACTGTTGAGAAAGAGCTTGAATCTCAATATGGTCAAGGCATGATTGCAGAGTTACAAGTTGAGCTTCAAGGTCGTACAAAAGCAGAAGTGAGGACAAAACTGGTCGACCCGGAATTAAGACCCATTAATACCTTTGA
The DNA here is from genome assembly GCF_030548765.1 of Shewanella sp. 3_MG-2023. Taxonomy (NCBI): domain Bacteria; kingdom Pseudomonadati; phylum Pseudomonadota; class Gammaproteobacteria; order Alteromonadales; family Shewanellaceae; genus Shewanella; species Shewanella sp. 3_MG-2023. The sequence goes on from NZ_JAUOSH010000023.1 coordinate 24,632, forward strand.
AGTGGCTGAATTATGGCGCCAAGCGATGCCAAATATCCCAGGAGTTAAATCTTTCACCATCCAAGATAGTTTATTTGGTGGCGGCATGGATGATGGTGATATTAGTTTCCGACTAGAGGGTAACGATGAAGCGCAATTAATTGCTGCATCGAAGGAGTTAAAAGAAAAGTTAGGTACTTTAAAAGGGGTGAGTGACATTAATGACAGTCGTCAATCCTCTGCCAAAGAAGTGCAATTTGACTTAAAACCTTTAGCCCACAGTTTAGGCCTAACCCTGGCCAATATTGCTTCACAAGTCGGTAATAGCTTTTACGGACTTGAAGCACAGCGGATTATCCGTAACGGCGAAGAAATCAAGGTGATGCTACGCTACCCAGAAGAGCAACGTAACTCTATCGCCCTCGTTCAGGAGGTGTTGATTAAAACGCCTCAAGGTGCTGAATTACCCCTGTCTGAAGTCGCTAATATAAACGTAGTTCAAGGCGTGAGTAGTATTCGCCGTGAAAATGGTAACCGAACCATTAATGTATGGGCCTCGGTTGATGCTGAACAAGCTGAGCCATTTAAACTCGCCAAAGATATTCGTGATAATTTCATTCCGCAATTATTAGCGAAATACCCACGAGTAAAAAGTGAGGTTTCGGGCAGTATTCAGGAACAGCTTGACAGTGCCGATACCCAAATGCGTGACTTCATAATCTCGATGTTGGTGATTTACAGTTTATTAGCGATACCGCTTAAGTCATACGTACAACCCTTCATGATAATGTCGGTGATCCCATTCGGTGTGATTGGCTCAATGCTTGGCCATATCATTTTAGGGATTGATTTAAGCGCCCTTTCTGTTTTCGGTATCATTGCCGCCGCAGGTGTGGTGGTCAATGACTCACTAGTGATGGTGGATTATGTCAATAATTCCCGCAAGCAAGGCATTAAACTCAATGATGCGGTGATTAACGCTGGTTGCAGACGCTTTAGAGCAATTATGTTGACCTCTCTAACCACCTTTATTGGTCTAGTGCCAATCATGACTGAAACCAGTATGCAGGCACAAATGGTGATACCAATGGCCGTATCACTGGCGTTTGGGGTGTTGTTCGCAACAGTGGTAACACTGTGTTTAATCCCTTGTCTTTATATAGCAATTGAAGATACGCGGATTTTCTTGAGAGGTTCTTGGAGACATTATTTTCCATTAACAGCTGAAGAGCATAAAGCAGAGTTAGCCAGTCAAGCAGTAAAATAATCGGTTAAAAATGTGACCAACTTAAAAGCGAAACAGGATGTTTCGCTTTTTTATTGTTTTAATTTCAGTTAATTGCATTGATAATTAACTAAAATACTTGTTAACTAATCAGCCTGCAAAATATGACACATCATATGATTGTCATCAACACTAACTATGATGGCTAAATTAGATAATAAAAAGAGTTCAAAGTAATTTTTGTCTTCGACTAAATACAATAATAAAGGAAGCAATAATGCGTCAATGGTTAGCATCCAACAGCCTTGCAAGGTTAAAACAACTTAGTAGCAGTATTACTATCGCATTGGTTTTTTTAAGCCATAATATCATGGCAGATGAAACATCATCATTAGGGTCAAATCAGCCCCATAATGTCAATGATAAGCCCTATGTGTTACTGATCTCTATTGATGGTTATAGACATGATTACAATGAAGTTCATCAGCCTAAGTTTCTTAATAACTTTGCCAGCAATGCCGCAACAATAACGCAATTAACTCCGTCATTTCCAACAGTCACCTTCCCTAACCATTTGACACTGGTTACCGGTCTCTATCCCAGTAATCATGGCATTGTTGCTAATCGTTTCTACAACCCCACATTAGGGCGCCATTACGCTTTAAGCGACCATGATGCCGTCACCGATGGCCGTTTTTACACTGGCGTTCCACTTTGGTCTTTAGCTGCCCAGCAAGGAATGAAATCAGCTACGTATTTCTGGCCCGGCTCAGAAGCTGAAATAGCAGGTTTTAGACCCACTTATTGGAAACGATATGACGGTAGAGTCGCAAATGAAACCCGTGTCGAGCAAGTTATTGAATGGCTTAAATTACCTGAAACGCAGCGGCCGCAATTTGTGACATTATACTTTTCAGAAGTCGATAGCGCAGGTCATCATCACGGGCCGTTATCGCAGCAAACCCATGATGCTGTCAATTACATTGATAAGGTCATTGCTAGCTTAATTGAGCAAGTAAATGCGCTACCTTATGCGGTTAATATTATCATCACATCAGATCACGGTATGGCACAGGTTGCTGATTTTGAGCGTATCTACACAGACAAACTGTTTGCCGATGATGAGGCATTAAAATCTCGATTTAGTTTTATTAATGACGCCGCTTTTTCATTAGTGCGCGCCCATGGCAATAATAAAGACCAAGATTTAATTGCCCTTGAGAAACTAGTTGCTGCGACCGATGGCTTAGCATTTTATAGAAAGGAGTCGATACCTAAGCACCTTGAGTATGACTTTAATCCCGCCATTGGTGATGCGATTTTGGTCACCCATGATCATTACATTACCAGCAGTGATGCAAAACCTGGCGTTAAGGGTAAACATGGCTACTACGCTGAAGTGATGCCGGATATGAATGCCATTTTTTATGCCAACGGCCCGGCTTTTAACCATCAAGCAGAAATTGAGTTAGCTAAAAATATTCATGTTTACCCTTTAATTGCACACATACTTAATTTATCTATTAGTGAACCCATTGATGGCAAACTTGACGTGCTGTCTCCTTTATTAAAGCAATAAAAAAACGGGCAATATCTAATCGATATTGCCCGCTTCTTAAATACATTCTTTTAGCCCTGTTCTGCCAAAGTAATTTGATGATAAAGGGCGTCTTTCATTACTACACGCTGCTGCTTTAACTCATGGATGGATTCGTCTGCGATGGGCGAGTCTCGCATCTCAAGATCTCTAATTTGTTTATCTAACGCATCGTATTTTTTCATTATTTCAGCAAAATCGACATTGCTGCTAATAAGCGAAGTAATCGTATCTATGTGATCTGGAAATTCGTTTCTGAGGGAATGATTTTCACCTAGCATAAAAGCCTCTTATATCCTGTCTTCAATGAGTTAAACGTATCTATGTGTACTTACGCGGTAACGCTAGTCGTTCTCTTATTAAAATGTAGAGCAATTGATATAAAAAACAAGTTACGCCATTTAAATTAACGCTACATTTATCACAAAATAATACTTTGCCATAGAGTTGTAAGATCAAACCTCAATTCGATTATCAAGCCTTTAAGCTGCGTGCAACGTCCAGTCAAAAGTGAAAATGATTAACGAATCATAAATTGTCACACGCTAAGTGTTGGCTAATTGTTAATTTAACTTTACTATGACAATTAATTAGCCTTATCCGTAAATTTAATATGAAATTCAAGCCACTATTTAGTATTAGCTTACTAAGCTTAAGCACCTTTTTTAGTTTTAGCATTTTATTTACGAGTGCTATTGCTTATACCGCTGAGTTTAGTGGCAGCCAAACCTGTGTTGAATGCCACCAGCAACAATACAGCGATTGGCAAGGATCTCATCATGATATGTCTATGGGTCAGGCTACTGCAGATATCGTTCTAGCAAACTTTACCGATCAACAATTTGACTACCAAGGTGAAGTCTCACGCTTTTTTATGAAAGGAAGTGAGTACTGGGTCAATATTAAAGGGCCAGATGGCAAATTTAACGACTATAAAATTAGCTATACCTTTGGTTATGAACCGTTACAACAATACATGGTTGAATTTGAAAGTGGTGCTATTCAATTAATCCCCTTTGCGTGGGATAGCCGTAGTAAAGACAAAGGCGGACAACGCTGGTTCTATTTGTATCCTGAAATGGATCCTTACGACGAGTTCTTTTGGACTAATAAAGGCCAAAACTGGAACTACATGTGCGCTGATTGTCACTCAACCAATGTCAAAAAAAACTATAACGTAACAGACAATAGCTTTGACAGTAGTTGGTCAGAAATCAACGTAGCTTGCGAAGCCTGTCATGGTCCCGCCAGTAATCACCTTAAATGGACAAGCGATCAAACTCAGCCATTGGCCCAATTTGGCTTTGATCGTGATTTAACCCCAAAAGTAGGCGCATGGGAATTCACCCAAGGTAAAAAAATCCTCCAGCCAAACAAGATTAAAAGTTCTGCGCAGTTAGCAACTTGTGGTCAATGTCATAGTCGCCGTTCACAGTTTACAGATAGTAACGATAAAGCACATGACCATATCGATAATTTTTACGACAAATACATCCTCAGCGAAATTGCGCCTAACTTATATTATCCCGATGGCCAAATTTATGATGAAGTGTTTGTATTAGGCTCTTTTAAGCAATCTAAAATGCATATGGCGGGTGTTGTATGCAGTGATTGTCATAATCCCCATAGCAATAAATTAACAGCCCCAGTTGAATCAATTTGTTTTCAATGTCATTTACCCAGTGAATATAGTGCAGCCAAGCACAGCCAGCATCAACAAGGTAGCGAAGCCGATCAATGTGTTACCTGTCATATGCCAAAAACCACTTATATGCAAGTTGACCCCCGTGCTGATCATAGCTTCAAAGTCCCAAGGCCTGATTTATCGATAACATTGGGGACGCCTAATGTCTGTAGCCAGTGCCATAATGATAAATCAGCTACTTGGGCAGCTGAAGCTGTTATTAAACAATTTCCACATTCAACTATCCGTCAACAGCCTGGTTATGCAGAAGCTTTCTATCAAGCAGCGACTAACGATCCAGATAGTAGTGAGCTTTTAACGAAAATTGCTTTAAACCCATTACAACCAGCAATCATTCGCGCCTCTGCGTTCTCAAGATTGGCTAACTTCCCTAGTCAGCAAAGTTATCGTGCTATGGAGCAAGCTGTCACTGATCCTTCTGCGCAAATACGCTCAACGGCTATCTCTGCTTCTGCCGCATTTGAATTTGCCGATCGTTGGCGGTTAATTGCGCCACTGTTAACAGATACGGCTTATGCCATTAGAACTGAAGCGGCAGGCGCCCTAGCCACTAACTGGGAGAATATGACATCAGCGCAGCAGCAATTGCTGCAACCTGCATTAACAGAATACCTCGAAATACAAGCTTATAATGCCGATAGAGGTTTTTCGTGGTTAAACCGCGGTAATGTTTACCTCGCTAAAAGACAGTTCGATAAAGCAGAACAAGCGTATAAACAAGCTATTGTTATTGAGCCAATACTGGCCAGCAGTTATGCCAACCTTGCTGATTTGTATCGAAAATTAGGTAAAGAACAAGCGTCCATGGCGATATTAAAACAAGGGATTACAAATCAGCCGAAAGCGGGCTCATTACGCTATAGCGCAGGGTTGGCTTATTATCGTCAGCAACAATTACCCCAAGCCATAGCGTTATTTAAACAAGCGACTGAGGTTGAACCAAGTAACCCTCAAAATTGGACGGTATTGGGGCTGGCACAAGAAAAAGTCAATCCAGTTGACATGATGAAGTCATTATCTACAGCCTATGAAGTCAGTAATGATCCACAGCGTTTATACACATTATGCCAATTTAAAATTAAATATCGCGATCCAAGTACTAATGCTTGTTTAGCGAAATTATCAACCTTAGTACCGCCACAGGTATTGAAACAATTGACTGGCAGTTAACTTAAATAATTATGATGAAATGCGCGTTGAATTTGAGATAAGTCAGCGAGATTTTACTGGTTTTAAACAGCCATAAAGTTAGAAATTGAAATTCACTTTTGCTGTAAATAAAATCAACATCAGACAAGTACGTCCAATAGCTTCTAGTTTCCTAGTGACTTCTATTTAGCTGCTATCAATCCTCGCAAAAAACTCCAAGAATCAACAGCTCACTATTTGTTCAAATAGCGAAACACTCTATTTTTATGCATGTTCAATAAGCGAACAATGTTTGATCTGTATCAATATACCTATCCCTAACAGATCTATATTTAATAAAGCAGTTTGATCCTCCAACATGGATAAGGTTATCAGATGGATACACATGCAGCTTTATATCAACGATGTAAAACACGAATTGCGCAATTGCAGCAGTTACAACCACGTCACAGCGTTAGCCTAAAAGATAAATTAATAAAAAATGGCATTAGCCGACGTGAGTTTATGACTTGGAGTGCATCTGTTACCGCACTACTCGCATTGCCCCTGCCTTTCACCAATCTAGTTGCCGAAGCCGCTGAGCTTGCTGATCGAGTACCACTGATTTGGCTGCATATGGCCGAATGTACCGGTTGTTCAGAATCCCTTATCAGAACCGACAGCCCTAATTTAGACAGCCTCATCTTTGATCATATTTCTTTGGAATATCATGAAACATTGATGGCTGCAGCCGGTTGGCAAGCGGAAGAAAACCTTGAGCATGCTATGGAGGCATATAAAGGTAATTACTTATTAGCGGTAGAGGGTGCTGTACCAACGGCTAATAATGGCACTTATTTAACGGTCGGCTGTAAAGGCCATACCGGAATGCAGATAGTAAAAGAAGCAGCTGCTGGGGCGGCTGCAATTATTTCTGTTGGAACTTGCGCCGCATTTGGCGGCGTACAAGCTGCAGCCCCAAACCCTACTGGTGCTAAAGGTGTGCAAGAGGTTATTGATAAACCGGTGATTAATTTAGGCGGTTGTCCTCCTAGTGAAAAGAACATTGTCGGTACCTTGATGTATTTCATCATGTTCGGAAAACTGCCCGCGTTAGATATGTTTAATCGCCCTAAATGGGCATACGGCGCTAGAGTGCATGATAACTGTGAACGTCGTGGTCGTTTTGACGCTGGCGAATTTGTAGAAACCTTTGGCGATCAAGGTGCTAAAGATGGCTACTGCCTATACAAAATGGGCTGTAAAGGCCCTTATACCTACAACAACTGCCCCACTGAACGCTTTAATCATCATACCAGTTGGCCAGTACTTGCAGGTCATGGCTGTATTGGCTGCGCTGAACCTAATTTTTGGGATGATATGGCGGATTTCGAAAAGCCATTAGGCAGACAGTTGCTCCACGGTATTGATGCCACTGCCGATACCATTGGTACCGTCATTCTTGGTGCGACCGTTGTGGGCATAGGTGCTCACGCAGTAACTAGTCTTTTTGCTAAGCCGCTAGAGGAATAAACCATGAGTAAACGAGTCGTTATCGATCCTATCACCCGTATCGAAGGCCATTTACGTGTTGAAGTTGAAGTTGATGAAAATAATGTTATTCAAAAGGCCTGGTCATCTTCTACCCTTTGGCGTGGTATTGAAGTCATTTTAAAAGGCCGTACTCCTATGGATGTCGGCCTAATTGTGCAACGTATTTGTGGGGTATGTACCTATTCTCATTATCGCTGCGGTACTGAAGCGGTTGAAAATGCCTTAGGGGTTAAAATCCCGCTCAACGCAAAGTACTTACGCTCGTTAATGCAAACCTCTTTGTATATGCATGATCACATTGTGCACTTCTATCATTTACATGGTTTAGATTGGGTTGATGTGGTGTCAGCCTTAAGTGCCGATCCGGCATTAGCCGCCCAAGAAGCCAATAAATACACCGAAAACCCTATCGCCACTGGCGAAGGTGAATTACGCGCCGTACAGCAAAGAGTCAAAGGCTTGGTTGATACCGGAAAGCTTGGGCCTTTTGCTAATGCCTATTGGGGCAATAAAACCTACAAGTTCACGCCAGAGCAAAACCTCATTGCCCTATCCCATTACCTTAAAGCGTTAGAAGTTCAGCGTGTAGCAGCTGAAATGCTAGCAATATTTGGCGGCAAGTCGCCGCATCCGCAATCCCTTGTAGTTGGCGGTGTTACCTCTGTTAGAGACATGCTAAGTCCTGCACGTTTACAAGAGTGGAAACAAAAACACGCTATCGTCCATGACTTTATTATCCGCGCTTATAAAGCCGACATCGTTATGGCAGCTGCCGCCTTTGGTGGCGAGCCAAGTGTGTTAGGCGGCGTCAATGTTAAAAACTTTTTAGCCACCGATGACTTTATCTTAGCTGATGGTCAATATCTGTTTGAGCAAGGCGTGATAATGAATGGAGATTTAGCCGGGGTGAGCGATTTAGATCCCGATGCCATAAAAGAAGATGTCACCCACTCATGGTATGACGCAAAAACCGCCCAGCACCCCTATGACGGCACAACGATTCCAAATTACACCGGATTTGTTGAGCGCGATACCGTGTATGGCAAATTACCGACTGTCGATGGTGATGGAAAATACTCTTGGGTTAAATCCCCACGATATCAGGGCGAACCCGTAGAAGTTGGGCCGTTAGCCTGTTTACTGGTGAACTATGCCCGTGGCAACAAGATTGTTGTTGATAGTGTTAATGGGTTGCTCGCCGCAACAGGCCTGCCTATAGAAGCATTATTCACCACCTTAGGCCGCACCGCGGCGCGCATGCTGCAAACCGTGATTGTGGCAGAAGAAGGCTTAAAAACCTTTGATGCCATGTTAACCAATATGCAATCGGATGAATCTACCTATGTGACACCAGAAATAGACTCAGATCGCGATTACATCGGCCATGCGATGATTGAAGCGCCGCGTGGAATGCTCAGTCACTGGATCAGAATTAAGGGCGGTAAGATAGAAAATTACCAAGCTATTGTTCCTACCACGTGGAATTCTGGCCCTGTCGATGCTGACGGTAAAGTTGGCCCTTATGAAGCATCACTGATTGGGCTTGAACTTGAAGATCCAACCAAACCATTGGAAGTCATTCGAATTATTCACTCGTTTGATCCATGTATGGCCTGCGCGGTACACGTAATGGATTATAAAGGTAATGATTTAGGTGAATTCCGCATCGATCCTAACGGGTTTTAGCAAGTTTGCGGATCTAAGAGGAAAGGATTATGACTCAAATTGCAACCCATCGCAGAGAACTCATCTTCTCACCTGCCATACGGATATTCCATTGGCTTAGAGCACTGTCCATTTTGATGTTAGTGGTAACTGGTTTTTACATTTCATGGCCATTTTTGGTGGCGCCCGCATCTTCTGATGTCTTGGTTCAAGGTGGGATCCGCTTTGTACATCTCGTGTTTGGCTTTGTACTTACCAGTATCACCATAGTACGTTTTTACTTGTTCTTTTTTGCTAAAAGCGCCATTGAACGACGTTCAATCAGAGATGTTTTAAGCCTGAAGAGCTGGATAGCACAAATTAAATCCTATATCTGGATGGGACACTTAGATAAAGCTGGCGTATACGGACCTTTGCAGTTTGTGACATACGTTGCCATATCATTTGCGGCTTTATTCATGTGTATCACTGGCTTGGTGCTTTATGCCAATGTTTATCATCAAGGGTTAGGTGGCGCTATATGGGAAGTTTCAGCTTGGTTTACGGCCTTAATGGGCGGGTTAGCACAAGTACGAATTTGGCATCACATAGTCACCTGGGCTTTCATTATATTTGTGGTTATTCATATCTATATGGCGGTTTGGTCAGGCATACGCTTTAAGCATAACTCTGTTGACTCTATCGTCTCCGGTTATGACTACCATAAGGAGCACTAGCCTTTGTCTACTAGCTTACTAATAGGTATAGGAAACGTTTTGTACGCTGATGAAGGCATCGGCGTACATTTTGTTAATTATATCGATGAAAAATACGCTTTCTATCAGCCAAACCATCAACTCGATATTTTAGATGGTGGCACCCTTGCTCAAGGACTTATCCCTATTCTTTGTCAATATGACAACTTAATTGTGGTGGATACCGTAAACAGTCCAGGGGTAAAGCCCGGAGAGGTGTATTCATTTAATTTTGATCAAGCGCCACCCGAAATTGATTGGCAAGGCAGTGCCCATGAGGTTGAGATGCTGCAAACCCTGATCATGATGGACATGGTCGGTGATAGACCCAATACTCACGTGATTGGAGTTACGCCGACAGTCATCGAGCCGATGACATTAGGCTTAACTGAGTCAATACAAGCTGCGGTGCCGACGATGGAAAAAGCCTTACTGGCACACCTTGAAAAAGCAGGTTTTAGCTATACAAAAAAACACAGTGTTAATATTAACGACTTAATCCCTGATTCCTATAAACGTGGATGTCAGCCCTATGCATAAAGTCAGTTTTAATTTTACCTGCCAGCGCCCAGTGGCCTTTTATGCGCAGCTTTGTAATCAATATATAGCCGATACCCGCTTTGACTTTAGCGCGGGTTTTAACAACAATCGCTATTTTTTAGAAGTTGAGGCCACAGAGCCACAACTCGCCGCCCTTGCCGATGAGATTGCCGCCAAATTTTTATATTCAATCTGGTTATGCTCTGCTGATGTCGGTGTCATCAAAACCCGTAAAGGCAGCCAAAAGCCGCTAGCCCATGCTGAGCTCAACATCAGTTACTGTAGTGAATGCCAGCCGCAGATGGTTAATGCCGCAGATGCTAACTTTTTAAAGCTTGATCTAGTTTGTCCCCATTGTCACGGCCATGAGCGTATAAGCACCTTAGAGCAATCTATGGCGCCGCAAGATCATATTGCAATTGCAGCGCGGTTAAAAAATGACACCAAGATTAGTTTAAGCAGCAGTGGCAGCACTTATTTAAGTTCTGAATTAAGTTCTGTATCAAGTTCGGATCCAAGTTCAAATTTCAGTTTGAGCTTACAACCTTTTGCCAAAAACGCTGGCCAACAACATATTTTAATCTGTAACCCCCAGCATTTAAGTAAGTATTTTGCAGTGCAGCAGTACCATACCCTCGCCTTATCCAGTTTAGAAAAACCGCGACTCAAACTGATGTCAGCTGATGCAGCAGTCTTTTCAGGTGTTACTACTGCTAAACATCAAGCTAAGTGTAAAGTCCAGCCAACACTTACTGATCCATACTATCAAGTGAGCTTTGCTGACAGTCGTTTACTTATGGCACTGGCTGATCAGCTAAACACTATTGGTATTGATTGGGTCTATATTGATACAAACGATTCAGTTAGCGCTGATACTCATAACGACTTACACAAGCCTTTAACTAAGTCCATAGCTAAGCCAAGCGTAACTCGCATCAATAATGCTTGGGTAGAAATCGCCAGCAATCACCAATTCTCCATTAATGGCGCCAGCCCATTACATGATGTTGCTCAATACAAACACTATGAAGCCAGCTGGAATAACAAACAGATCCATTGCCGTATGTCAGCAGCTGATAACACCGCTGTGACTGAATTAACAGTGACTGGAATAGACGCGGCTAGCTGCGCCATGCACGCAGGTTTGCTGAATTTGTCTGAAGCTGTGATCAGTCAAATTGCCAATCGAATGCTGTCGAATCAAACGCTAGCAGCAACAGACAAACAATCCATCACCAGTGCCACACTCTATTTTAGCCATGACAACCCCAGTGTAGTTATTACCCAAAATAAACAACAAAAAATTGCCCAGTTTTTACGATTACCGACTTTTGAGCAACATGGCGCTGATATTATTGCGCAATTACAGCACGAAGAATCAAAAGTACTCGCTAAGTTTACCCTAGCATTTCCACAACAAATCCATCAATTAGCACTAACCACACTGGATAAAACTAGTGATAATATTCAACATTTTATTGGCCTAGCTGCCATGTTGATTTTAGATGATGAGGCCTTAAATCAATTAACCAGTATTGACGCGAAAGCAGATGCGTTTCATGCACTGGCGCAGCAGTATCATGGTAATAATGCCCCTAGAATTGATTTTCCACTTTGTTCAGAAAACGGCTATAGGAGCATTAATTGGCGCCGTACCTTTGCCAGCTTAATGAGTTTTAAATTAGCTGGCGCCAATCCCGCCATTTTAGCTTTTGGCTTTTTTGATTCACTGGCTGATTATCTTAGTAACTGGCTTGATCATCTGGAGCAGCAACAAGGAATTGATGCCGTGGTGTTAGCAGGCAACGATTTAGTCTATAGCGTACTTGCTGAGCGCCTATGTATGCGGCTACAAAAGAATTACCCTCTAGTGGTAAACCATCAATTAGATCTCGATGGCGCCAACATTGCCATTGGTGGTTTGTATCTCGCCAAAAGACGCGGGTTAAGGTAAGCCTATGGGACTGCACCAAGCCTATCTTCAACAGGTAAAACTCAATATAAACGGCATAGTCCAAGGGGTTGGTTTTCGCCCTTACGTTTATCAATTAGCCACTCAGTCTAATTTGCTCGGCAGTGTGCTTAATAATGAGCAAGGTGTATGCATTCATCTACAAGGATTAAATACTGATATCAATCATGTGATCCATCAGTTAAGAGTTAATCCACCGCCATTAGCCAGAATCGATAAACTGAATGTGGTAGAAGAACGAATCGATACAAGACTAGCCGATTTTTCAATCAGCCAAAGTCAGTCTAATCAACAAGCCATAGTGTCAATTTCAGCCGATAAAAGTAGCTGCACAGATTGCTTAGCTGACATCGCAGATCCAAATAATCGTCATTACCAATACCCTTTTACAAATTGCACCAATTGCGGGCCAAGATACAGCATTGTTAAGCAACTTCCCTATGATCGCCATCTTACCTCAATGGCTAATTTTGCTATGTGTGATGACTGCCGAAAAGCCTATGAAGATCCCTTAAATCGACGCTACCATGCTCAGCCAGTGAGCTGCCCTAAATGCGGCCCCAAGTTACGTTTTGACATGCTTACCCATGGGCAGATAACTGAGGTTATTACTGATCAACAGCAAGTGTTTTCAGCCATCATCAGCGCGTTAAATAATGGCAAAATTTTAGCAGTTAAAGGTCTAGGGGGCTTTCATATTATTTGTGATGCCACTAATGATGAGGCCATTAAAAAGCTAAGATCACGTAAAAAGCGCCCAGCAAAGCCCTTTGCCGTTATGGCCGCGAATATCGAGCAAGCCAAACAACTCGTTACTGGCACAAAAACAGAGTGGCAACTCTTAAGTAGCGCTGAAAAACCTATCACCTTAATGGCTAAACACGCCAATATTGATAATTTTATCAGCAAGTTAATTGCACCCGACATAGATAAATTAGGACTGTTTCTGCCCTACACTCCCATGCATCATCTGCTGCTTAATGCCTTTAACAAACCTATTGTTGCCACCAGCGCAAATCTTTCAGGCTTACCCATTATTACCGACGCCAACGAGATTATGTCGCAACTAGGCCATGTGATTGATGGCCTCGTTGACCACAACAGAGCCATTGTAAACCCTTGTGATGATAGCGTTGTTCAAGTAATTAACGAGCAAATTCAGGTTATTCGATTAGCAAGAGGCTATGCGCCATTAAGTATTGCCTTACCCAGCGCCATTAAATATCCAATTCTTGGGGTCGGGGCGCAGCAAAAAAATACTCAATGCTTTGCTTTTAAACAACATGCCTTTATTAGCCCGCATATTGGTGACTTGTATAACCTCGAAACTAACCAGTTATTTGAACACACCTTAAACACATTTAAGCGACTGTATCGTTTTAACCCTAAGAAAATAATAAGTGATAAGCACCCTGATTATGCATCTAGCCAATGGGCTAATAATCAACACAATGTCCCGATTTCACAGGTTCAACATCACCATGCGCATATCCTTAGTGTGCTGGCGATCAATAACTACCAAAAACCAGTATTAGGATTTAGTTTTGATGGCACAGGCTTAGGTGATGATGACAGCCTTTGGGGCAGTGAGTGCATGTTGCTTGATGGCATTAATTATCGCAGTGTCGCACACTTGAAGTCATTTAAGTTAATTGGTGGCGAGCAAGCGATTAAACATCCCGTAAGGATTTTATTAGCCTTGTTATTCGAGCACTTCAGCCTTGCTCAAATAAAAAACCTGCCCATCGAGGCAATTCAAACAATGCCTGCTCATACCTTAGATAATTTACATCGTATGTGGCTTAACAATAGTGCTTGCATTGAATCACGCTCAATAGGACGGCTGTTTGATGCCATTGCTGTTGCGCTTAATCTTATTGAAACGAATCAGTTTGAAGCCCAAGCAGGCATGTTAATTGAAACTTGTGCTAATAACTGGCTCAAGCAATCAATAGCATCTAATACAACAAATACTGCCAACACTGAGCAGCAATTACTGGCATTGTCTCCAGAGCTAACAGCAGCTGCTTCAGCAGTTAAAGTTTGGGATAGCAGCGGATTAATCAAACAAGTTATCGGGCTTATCACGGCTAAACAGCCGCCATCGACCGAACAATTATGTTTTGCATTCACAGCGAGTTTAAGCCGAGCTGTCGCTGATGTTGCTAATCAGTACCCTGAATATGCTTTAGTGTTTAGCGGCGGTGTGTTTCAAAATAAATTACTACTAACACAATGTCAGCAAGCGTTAAAGCAGCGGCAAATACTACCCAGTAAACTTATCCCTATAAACGATGCCGGCATCTCTTTAGGGCAATTATGGTTTGCCTATTTACAACAACAAACAACACAAATAGCCAATTAATATTTAAATAACGATTAATTGCTGATGTTAATCAAAGAATGATTTTTAACCGCCATTGATACTGAGATATAGCAAGAGGCGTTTCGAATAAGGAATATTGATATGTGCCAAGATTGCGGATGTTCAATTACAGATCATCAACATAGCCTACACTCTAACCCGCAGCTTAATGATACTAAGACCTTATCTGTTATTCATAAAATATTAGATAAGAATGATCATGAAGCCCAGCATAACCGTGCGCATTTTGAAGCCAATAACGTCATGGCTTTTAACTTAATGAGTAGCCCAGGTAGCGGTAAAACCACTTTACTGGAATATTTACCCACTCATTTAATGGCTAAATTCGCGGTCATTGAAGGCGACTTAGAAACCTCTCGTGATGCTGACCGCTTAATCGCTAAAGGCATTAGTGCTTATCAAATTCAAACCGGCTCAGCCTGTCACTTAGATGCCTTTATGGTGCATCAAGCGCTGCACCATATTGACCTTAAACCTATTGATGTCTGCTTCGTAGAAAACGTTGGCAATCTTGTTTGCCCCGCTAGTTACGATGTCGGCACCCACAAAAATATCGTGCTGTTATCTGTGCCTGAAGGTGACGATAAAATTGAAAAGTACCCGGTGATGTTTCGCCGTGCAGATTTGGTACTCATAACCAAAATGGATTTAGCCGAGCATTTTGACTTTTCCTTAACCGAATGCGAGCAGCAACTAAAAAAACTCAATCCTGATGTGACCTTATTACCCATTTCAGTCAAAGACCCACAATCTCTTAACCAAGTGGCTGATTGGATAAACAGCGCAATTGGAGCGCAATAATATGTGCTTATCAGTGCCTTCTCAAATTACCGCTGTTCACGATGATACTAGTGTCACCGTCGATACCTTAGGGGTTAAACGCCGGGTCAGTAGTCACCTAATGACAGAGCCATTAAAGGTGGGCGAATTTGTGCTGATCCATATCGGATTTGTGATGAATAAAATCGATACAGAAGATGCCAAATTAAGTTTGGAACTCTATAAAGAGATTGTTGATAAACTTAATGATGAAGGAAATGATTTATGATCCTCACTGATCTATATCAACAGTTTCGCAATCCTAACACCATCAAAGCGTTAGCAGAAGAGATAAACTCACATGCTAGTCAGATAGATACTGATATTAACATAATGGAAGTATGCGGCGGTCATACCCACACCATAATGAAATATGGTTTAAAGCAATTGCTGCCTGTTAACATCAATTTTATTCATGGACCCGGCTGTCCTGTGTGTGTTATGCCAAAAGAGCGCATCGACCACGCTGCTGCATTAGCACAGCTTGATGACGTTATATTATTGACCCTAGGCGATATGATCCGAGTGCCTGGTTCAAAAGGTAGCCTTGCTCAATTTCGTGCTAAAGGTTGTGATATTCGGCCTTTATACGACCCTATGGATGCGCTTAGTATCGCAAAAGACAATCCCGATAAAACCATTATCTTTTTTGCCATCGGCTTTGAAACATCAACCCCAATGACTGCCGTGTTAATTGACCAAGCTGAAAAACAGCAAATAAATAATCTGTTATTTCATATCAACCACGTACTAGTGCCACCAGCGATTGATGCCGTGATGGCCAACCCACAAGCTAAAGTAAATGCCTTTATAGGACCTGCCCATGTGAGCGTGATTAGCGGCGCTAAAATTTACCAAGCGGCTGTAGATAACTACAACACGCCATTGGTAGTAGCGGGTTTTGAACCTGTGGATGTGATGGAATCGATTCTTAGAATTGTAAAACAAAAACAGCAAAATATTGCCCAGCTTGATAATCAATACAGCCGCGCGGTCAGTTACGAGGGTAATCAAGCAGCGCAGGCATTAATCGACCAATACTTAACCCTTAGAGCATCATTTAGGTGGCGTGGTTTAGGGCCGATTGCAAAATCAGCATTGACCTTAAAACCCCAGTACGCCCATCGCGACGCCGAAATTATATTCAAACAACAGCTACCCACTGTAGAAATTGATGACCACAAAGCCTGTCAATGCGGTGATATTTTGCGCGGTCTCGCCAATCCACAAGATTGCAAAGTCTTTGGCAGAGGCTGCTCTCCAGACAATCCATTGGGCAGTTGTATGGTCAGCTCAGAAGGTGCCTGCAATGCATATTATCGTTATACAGGAGTAACGAATGCCAGCGAATAAATATCAACACGTGCAGTTAAGCCATGGCGGCGGTGGTAAAGAAATGAACAGTTTAATTACTGATATGTTCTTAAAAGCTTTTTCAAATCCAATTTTGGAGTCTCAAGAAGATGCTGCGGATTTAAATTTAACTGGCCATTGTGCATTTACTACCGACTCTTTTACCGTTGAGCCTTTATTTTTTGCTGGTGGTGATATCGGCAAACTGGCCGTTGCTGGCACAGTCAACGATCTAGCCATGATGGCAGCGCAGCCAGAATATTTAAGCTGCAGTTTTATTATTGAAGAAGGCTTTGCCATTAAAGATCTGAATACCATAGTGCAAAGCATGGCCGCTGAATTACATAAATCTGGTGCACGTATTGTCTGTGGTGATACTAAAGTAGTGCCTAAAGGTTGCGCTGACGGCATATTTATCAATACCTCAGGTGTGGGCCGAATTTTAAAACCCGGTATTTCAGTTAAAAACCTGCAACAAGGTGACGCTATTATCGTATCCCGCGACATTGGAAGGCACGGAGCAGCCATTTTAATGGCACGTGATAGCTTATGTTTAGAGTCTGAACTCACCAGTGATTGCGCCACACTCTGGCCCATAGTCGAGCAACTCATTGCAGCGAATATCGAAATCCATGCCATGAGAGATGCCACTCGCGGCGGCCTGTCTGCGGTATTAAATGAATGGGCCAATGCATCTGCTGTTGGCATTGAAGTCGATGAAAAATTAATTCCAATATCGCCACAAGTCCAAGGCCTGTGTGAACTTTATGGTTTTGAAGCCTTTGATTTAGCAAATGAAGGCACCTTTATTATGGCCCTGCCACAGGAGAGAGCTGAGCAGGCTTTAACTATCATGAAACAATATTGCCACTGCGATCAAGCCTGCATTATCGGCAATGTGACTAATCAACACCTTGGCAAAGTAGTATTAACCACACCATGGGGAAGTAGCCGCTATTTAGATGTTCCCCAAGGTGAGCTATTACCAAGGATTTGCTAATGCACGAGTATTCAATTGTAATGTCATTATTGGAGCAAATTGAGCAATTAGCGGCCCAAAATCAAGCTAATGAAATCATCAGAGTACAGATTAAAGTTGGGGTGTTAAGTGGCGTCGAGCCACGTTTATTGGCCACGGCGTTTGAAACTTTCAAACTTGAAGGGATTTGCCACAACGCCATGCTGGATATGAATATACAGGCGCTAATCATTCACTGCCGCCAATGTGACACGCAATCAGAATTAACCGAACGTAATATTGTTTGCCCAAGATGTTTAAGTACCAATACTCAGGTAATAGATGGCGAGCAGATGATGTTAATGCAACTTGAAATGAATACCGATTAAAGCTCAATTTGTAATAACTTTTATTAACCAATTAAAAAGAATTATTGAGGAACTAACAATGAAAACGAAACTAACCGCAATGCTAATGGCTGCATCCCCTACTCTTGCGTTTGCCCACGAAGGTCATGGCGCAGTCAGTCTATTTCATCATCTGTATGAACTCGCACCTGCTATTGCATTAGTAGCCATTGTCGCCTTAGTTATTTACAACAAAACGCGATAACTTGCTTAGACAGCACTTATTTAAAACAGCACTTATTTTAACAAAAGTCGCTTAGTCAATATTAGTTAGCCAGATACAGCCGGCTTACTTTTAATGCTATCCCTTTGAGCCAGAGCTCCCCACTGCGCTCAATGGGTAGTTTTTTTGTATTTATCAGCCAGCCCCGCAAACATAACTAATTTGTCTGGCAATAATGCTAAGCTGCCTCACCTTCTATCTTGAAACAGTCGTGGTTAAAATAAATCCTCAGCAGTGCAAGCGTCTATCAAGCCAAAAATGATATTACCCGCTATTTTGTGTAGTTTATGTCATTCTTAAGGCTAATTTGTTCATAAAACCATCTAAAAAATCTAGTTCACGCTTATAAATCGGCTTTGTTTAGCTTAAGGTAATATTTCACCAAGACCACAAGTTAACTGATCCAAGGATGTACTATGTCAGCAGCTGCGATAATTGCCACTAACCGATTTGGACTTGGCGCGAGGCCAAACGAACTATCCCTAGCGACTAACGATCCAAAAGCCTACTTAGTTAAACAATTGATGATCCCAGAGTTTGAAGCAACTGAATTCAACTCTGACGAAATAATCCGTCAAGTAAGCGAATTTTTAAGACAAGAGCAGCTAGCAAAAAAAAACCGTCAAACTGAAAATATGATGTCCATGCAAGGTAAATCTAATGCAAATAAAGCCAACAATAAAAAGAAATTTAACGGGCCAAAGCCACTGCCGCCACACAAACAAGCCTATTACCAGCTAACAGCCAGTGCATTTAATAGCGCAATCAATTCTCCAAACTCATTAAGCTGGCGTTTATTACATTTTTTTTCAAATCATTTTAGTGTCACAGTCAGTGGACGAGTGATGACAGCACTTGCCGCCACATTAGAGCGTGAAGCCATAGCGCCAAATTTATTAGGATCATTTGCAGACATGCTACTGGCAGTGACCAGTCATCCTGCCATGATACGTTATCTCAATAATGAAAAGTCGTTCGGTGCAAATTCTCCTCTTGGCAAGCGAGGCAAAGGGTTAAATGAAAATCTAGCTCGAGAAATCCTCGAACTGCACACCCTTGGGGTTAATGGTGGTTACACTCAAGCTGATGTCATTGAGCTAGCAAACGGAATTAGCGGGTGGAGCATTGCCAACCCCAGAAAAGATAATGCCACAGGTTTTATCTATCGAGTCAATGGCCATGAGCCAGGACCTAGAACCCTACTTGGTAAACAATATCCTGCCGCACAAGACAATGCCTCTGGCGTTAAACAGGGTCAAGCTATGCTGGCTGATATTGCCAAACAGCCACAAACTGCAACCCACCTGTGCTATAAAATAGTTAAATATTTTATAAGTGATAATCCTTCTGAAACACTGCAAACCAAGCTTGTTGAAACATGGAACAGCACCAATGGCAACATCAAACAAGTTATGCTGACCTTAATTAATGCAGACGAGTCATGGCAGCCTGAACAGCTGAAGTTTAAAACCCCCGTTGAACATGTCATCTCTAGTTACCGCGCAGTTAATAAGCCTGTCACTAACATGCAAAAATTACTTAAGCAGTTAGGTGAAATGGGTCAACAGCCTTTTAAAGCGGGCTCCCCTGAGGGATTTGGCGATCTAGAACCAGACTGGAACAGTGCTAATGCATTAATGACCAAAATCAACTGGACCACACAATTTGCCACATCACAACGAGACACGATAACAACCGATGTGATAAATACCGTTTATGGCAAGTCTTTGTCTGAATTATCATTTAATACCATTACCCGTGCAGAAAGTCGTGAACAAGCTTTAGCGTTATTATTACTTAGCCCTGAGTTCTTAAGGAGATAACATGCAACGTCGTGAATTTATTAAAGGGATCAGTGCCAGTTTAGTGATGTTAAGCAGCGGCCTAGCGCCTAGCTCTGTGGCGAATGCAACATCCGCGTCCTCAGCTAAAACTAAAAAGAATATCGTCTGGGTTATACTTCGCGGCGCACTTGACCCATTGCATACCATAGTGCCACTAAAGGAGCCTAACTTTTCTCAATTAAGACCCACGCTAGCCGGTAATGTCGCCAATTCAAAACTCGTGTTAAACCCACAATTTAGTTTAAATCCAGTATTAACCAATATGCATCAGTGGTATCTCGACAAGCAACTGTTACCTATTGTAGCAGTATCGTCTGGTTACCCTGAGCGGTCACATTTTGCTGGACAAGACTTTTTAGAAAGCGGTGGAGAACTTAAAGAGCTTGAGTCTGGCTGGTTAGGACGAGCTATAAGTGCTTCACTAGATCATAAAAACAATAGCGCTATCGCCATTTCAAACGCTATCCCTATCAGTTTACGCGGGAGTGATAGTGTCAATACTTGGTATCCCACTAAAGGAGAGCCCGCTGATGAAGATATTTATCAGCAGTTAGCCGTGCTTTATCAACAAGACAAAAAATTATCTCAAAACCTAATGGATGGGATCTCATTGAAAGAAATGGCCATGCGAGGTGGTGGCAATAAGAGTCGTAAATTTGTCGCCTTAGCCGAGGCCTGCGGTAATTTCTTAAACCAAAGTGATGAAATAGATTGCGCCATGTTAGAAATGGGCGGCTGGGATACCCATAGCAACCAACATAGTCGCCTTAACCGTCAATTGAGCCAATTAGATAAAGGCCTAGAAGCACTTAAAAGCGCTTTAGTTAATCAATGGCAAAATACTGTGATAATTGTTGCTACCGAGTTTGGCCGCACTGTAAAAGAAAATGGCACCTATGGTACGGATCATGGCACTGGTAGTGCTATGTTTATCGCAGGTGGCGCAGTAAAAGGCGGTAAAGTCTTAGGGCAATGGCCGGGACTTAAACCTGAGCAGTTATTTCAAAATCGAGACTTACAACCTACCAGTAATAGTTTTAGCTGGATATCGACTGTGATGCAGCAACATTGGCAATTAACAACTGAAGAGATAAATCACATACTGCCAAACAACACACCCTATGATGTACCTATCATCAGCTAAACCCGTAGCAATACAATCCCTAAAAAAATGCCTGACTTATTGCTAAGTCAGGCATTTATCATCTAAGGCTATTAACCCTTTGGTTTAAACTTTAGGCTTTTAACGCACTATCAATCATGACTTGTGCCTGACTGATAATTTCAGCTAAATGCGCCTCACTGACAAAGCTTTCAGCGTAAATTTTAAATAATGCTTCAGTGCCAGATGGACGCGCGGCAAACCAGCCATTTTCGGTGGTGACTTTAATGCCGCCAATTGCCGCATTGTTACCTGGCGCATGAGATAAAATAGCCGTAATGGTTTCACCTGCAAGGACTGTATCGGTAAAGCTATCTGACGATAAGGTCTCAAACTTGGCTTTTTTCTTCAGGCTTATAGGACTATCGATACGGGTATAGTAACTCTTACCAAACTGTTTAGTTAGCTCGACATAACGCTGGGCAGGCGTTTTACCTGTTACCGCTAAAATTTCAGCGGCTAACAAAGCCAGAATAAAACCATCTTTATCGGTACACCAAGTAGAACCATCTTTATTTAAAAAGGCAGCGCCGGCACTTTCTTCACCGCCAAACGCAATACTGCTGTTAGCAAGACCGTCAACAAACCATTTAAAGCCCACTGGTACTTCTAAACAATGTCGTTGATGTGATTGACAAATTCTGTCGATAATTGCACTTGATACTAAGGTTTTACCAATGGCTAAGTCTGCCGCCCAATCTTTGCGGTAAGTCAGCAAGTAATCTATAGCGACAGCAAGGTAATGATTTGGGTTCATTAATCCAAAACCTGGGCAAACAATACCGTGACGATCGTAATCTGGATCATTACCTACACACACATCAAAGTTTTCGCTATGTGCCAGTAATCCCGCCATGGCATAAGGTGATGAACAATCCATGCGGATTTTTCCATCTTTATCTAACGGCATAAAACCAAAACTTGGGTCGACTTTGTCGTTAACTAAGGTAATGTCTAAACCATATTGCTCAGCAATATGAGACCAATAGTAAATACCAGAGCCCCCCAATGGATCGACACCAATTTTAATTTTAGCTTTTGCTATCGCTTCGAGATCAATAACCTTGCTTAATGCATTAACATAAGGTGCGATAAAATCAACTTCATTAATCCAGCCTGACTCTACAGCAGTGCCGTAGTTGACTTTTTTAACGCCATTTAATTGATTAGCTAAATATTCATTGGCAGCGGTTTCAATTTGTTTAGTGATCTCGCCTTCAGCAGGTCCACCATGGGGCGGATTATATTTAATACCACCATCTTGAGGCGGATTATGCGATGGTGTAATAATAAGACCGTCAGTGAGATCGCCGCCATTAACATTGGCACTCACAATAGTTTGTGAGACGACCGGTGTTGGGGTAAAACCCTCATCTTTTTGCACTCTTACAGCGACTTGATTCGCTGTGAGTACTTCAAGCACCGACATATAAGCTGCATACGATAGGGCGTGGGTGTCAAAACCTACAATCATAGGCCCGCTGATACCCGCTTGTTGACGATAATCAACCACAGCCTGAGTAATAGCCCAAATATGATTTTGGTTAAAACTGGCCTTAAGTGAACTGCCGCGATGACCTGATGTACCAAAGGTCACTTTTTGCTGCACATCTTCAACATTAGGGACGATCCGGTAATAGTGGCTCATCAATTTGGGTAAATTAATCAAATCCTTTTGTATTGCTACAGTGCCTGCTCTGTCATGAATTGCCACGGTATACTCCCTATTTTAGAAATTTAAAATTGCCTTAGATTCTGTCTGAAATTGATTTTGCCAGCTCTTCATTACAGCCGAGTTGCAATAACACTTCTGATAAAATAGTGCGCTTTTTGGCGGTGTTGTTATTAGTGGTAACCCAATAACCGCTAGTACCAATTTCCTTCGGATTAGCAGACTGACTGGCTTTTAATAATTCCGCTTTTGAACGAGCAAAATATAAACGGCCCCGGCCTTGGATTTTTAATATTTGATCAAAAGTGGCTGGCGTCATTGCAGAAAGTGACTCTAACAAAAACATAAAGCGCCCTACTGCGCCTTTTTGCTGAGATAACATATGTTCATGTACAACAGTGTTGAAATCGACCTCAGTGTTTACTTCTTCAATTACGGCAGGTTCAACGACTTCTGGTGTGATAACCTCAGCCTTTACTTTAGCAACGCTTGTAGCATGGGCGGTTTCTAAGCTAGGTTGGCTTATCGCTAAAGGCTCTACAGGTTCAACTGATTCAATAGAAAGATCCAACAAACGGCGTAAAATATCAGATGCACTTTCACCAATGCGTTCTGTTTTACTTGCAATATAACGATAGAGTTCTTCGTCTATCTCAATATATTTACTCATTAATGCTTCCTTTGGTCTTAATCTATAGTCAAAAACGTCAAGCCACTTACGACATTAAATAATGACCAGTGGCATTACCGATCGATTTAGATCGATCTTTATATAATGACAGTCTACCCATCTCACGCCGATGGTAAAGAGTAAAAACAGCTAAACATCTCAAAATTAGTCAATTTCACATCATCAATGGCACTGATGGATGCTTTAATGAACATATAACAACTGACTAATTCATTTCAGTTCTTGATCATCATCCCCTTTTACAGGCAAAATCACGCCTTCGTTGACAATCAAAATGGACATTTCAATGCATTACGTTTCATCAGGTACTGGCCCTGCAGTGGTTTTAATTCATGGCTTATTTGGTAATTTGGACAACCTGAAAAACCTCGCAAATGCACTGGAAGCAAACCATCAGGTTATTCGTGTCGACTTACCTAACCATGGTTTAAGTGAACATTGGCAATATTTGGACTACCCACTCCTTGCCGAAGCTTGCGTAGAGTTGCTAAACAGCTTGAATTTAACCGAAGCACATTTTGTTGGCCATTCGATGGGCGGTAAAGTCGCCATGGCTTTAGCGTTATTACATCCCGAAAAAGTCACTAGTTTAGTCGTAGCAGATATCGCCCCTGTGGCTTATGAACCACGTCATCAAACCGTATTTGCAGGGTTAACATCCTTAACTCTAGATCAATCCACCAACAGAAAATCAGCATTAGAGCATTTAATCAGCGCTGATATTGATTTAGGTACCGCGCAGTTTTTGCTTAAAAACCTGCAGCGAACCGACAATGGCTTTGAGTGGAAAATGAATCTTGACGGTTTAATCGAGAATTATCCGCAAATCATTGCTTGGGATATCACCGACAAACAATACGATAAGGCCTGTTTCTTTATCCGTGGTGGTGACTCTCAATACGTGCTTGCAGAGCACACCAATGCCATCATGACGCAGTTCCCTCGTGTCAGTGCCAAAACCATCAATGGTACAGGTCATTGGTTACATGCCCAAAAACCTGAAATATTTAATCGATTAGTTGCTGAGTTTATCGATAGCAATAGCCAATAATTAACTTGTAAATTTTCATTAATAGAAGCTAACAAATATGGCTCATAGTATATCTATGTGATATATTCCCGCCCTCTTTTAGCCTTAAAGCATTACTAAAGGAAAAAACATGTTGAATCAGTATATGGATCAAATTGAGACATTAGGTCTAAACTTGTTTTTTGCTTTAATATTTTTCTTTATTGGTATGGCTATTCACGATGTCCTTAAGCAAGGCCAAGTGCCCAAATTTGGACGTTACATCGTATGGTTAGTATTATTCCTTGGCTGTGCCGGGTTTGTAGCAAAAGGTATTATTCAGATCACCTGGGAAGGTTCAGGGATCGGTTAAACAGAACGATGGCAAAAGAAACAACAGATAGAACCACCATTGACCTGTTTGCTTCAGAGAAGCGTCGTGGACGTCCTAGAAGCAACCCCTTAAGTCGGGAACAACAGTTAAAGGTCAATAAGCGCAATCAAATACAACGTGATCGCGCTAACGGATTAAAACGAATAGAGTTAAAGGTGTCACAAGTTTTATATGACGCCTTGAACGAACAAGCATTGGCCAGTAACATCAGCCGTAGCCAGTTAATCGAATTAATCTTGCAACAACAAATCGACAACTGAACCGTTTTTTTAAATTCGCAAAGCGAACATGATATTTAAAGGATAGACAATGGCAACTGTAGGTCTTTTTTTCGGTAGTGACACTGGTAATACCGAGGCTGTAGCCAAAATGATCCAGAAGAAGTTGGGTAAAAAAATGGTCGATGTCAAAGACATCGCCAAAAGCACCAAAGAGCAAATCGCTGAGTTCGATTTGATCTTATTTGGTATTCCAACATGGTATTACGGTGAAGCTCAATGCGATTGGGATGACTTTTTCCCAGAGCTAGAACAAGTTGACTTCACTGATAAGTTAGTCGCAATTTTTGGCTGTGGCGATCAAGAAGATTACGCTGAGTACTTCCTTGACGCTATGGGCATGGTTGGTGATATCGTATCTGAGCGTGGCGGGATCATTATTGGTCATTGGCCAACAGAAGGTTACGACTTTGAAGCATCAAAAGGTTTAGTTGACGACAAACACTTTATTGGTTTAGGTATTGATGAAGATCGTCAACCTGAACTGACTGAAGAGCGTGTTGACGCTTGGGTTAAGCAAATTTATGAAGAAATGTGCTTAGCTGAATTAGAAGACTAATATTGAGTCTCTAACTTTGTTTTTACTGTTAAGTAAAAACAGTTTAAAAAGCGGCCATAGCCGCTTTTTTTAGCGCTGACATTTAGCGCCAAATAGCTAGCTGCTGTGTTGAGAGAAAAAAGTGAACAAATCAAGCAATCAACATTGGGATATATTCTGCGCTGTTGTTGATAACTACGGCGACATCGGTGTCACCTGGCGTTTAGCCAAACAATTGCACGCAGAATACGGTATTGAAATCAATTTATGGGTCGATGACTTACACAGTTTTTCGCATATTTTGCCGCAGTTAAACCCAGCTATAGCCCAGCAATGCTTTTGCGGTGTTAATATTTTTCAATGGAACAACCCATTAGATATAGAGTACAAAGCTGGAAGCGTATTGATTGAAGCTTTTGCTTGTGAATTACCTTCACAAGTTAAAAGCAGTATTGAAGAACTCCACAACCATAATAAACACCACACTTCAACCTCATCACATACTCCACCGCTATGGATAAACCTTGAATACCTTTGCGCTGAAGATTGGGTCGACGGCTGTCACGGTTTACCTTCAATGCAACAAAGTGGCCTTAAAAAGTATTTTTATTTTCCTGGGTTTACTGCAAAAAGTGGCGGATTGATTTGCGAGCAAGACTTATTTAGTCAACGTAATGCTTGGCAAGCTGATAGCAGTAATAAACTGTCATTGTTTCGCCAATTAGGTTTATCAGGCATTAACGCTGAAGATGTCGTCGTATCAGTATTTAGTTATGAGTCACAATCCCTAGCAAGTTTGGTCAAGCTTTGGCGTCAATCAAGCCAAACCATGCATGCGTTAATTCCCGTGGGCAAAAGCTTAACCAGCATCATTGATTTATTGCCAGTGACCATAGAAAACATTAAACCAGGTCAGCAATATCAGCTGGAAAATCTGGTTATTCACATTCTGCCTATGACAGATCAAAGCGGCTTTGACCGACTGCTTTGGAGCTGTGATATCAACATTGTTCGCGGAGAAGACTCTTTTTTGCGCGCTCAGTGGGCAGCTAGGCCGTTTATTTGGCATATTTACCCACAAGATGAAGATTATCACCTAGTAAAACTGCAGGCTTTTGTTAATATCTATACCCACAAACTTGATGATAGATTTGCAAATATCTTCTCGGAAGTAAATTTTGCATTCAATCAGCAACGTGCCGATATCTCAGATTATTGGCAACAACTTATTTCAGTGCAATTGCCTATGCAGCGTCATGCTACAGATTGGGCAGTTGATGCTAAAAATGATGCAGATCTTGCTACACGTCTGGTTCAATTTATTAAAACCAGCTAAGATACTGCGCAATTAAAATTAATACCTAAAATATAGGAATAAAGTAATGAAAACTGCTCATGAACTCCGTCCTGGTAACGTGATCATGTTAGATGGCAGCCCATGGGTTGTTCAGAAAACTGAAACAACTCGCTCTGGTCGTAACGCTGCAATCGTTAAAATCAAATTAAAGAACGTTCTACAAGACTCTACCACTGAAACCACCTTTAAAGGTGATGACAAAATGGAAGATATCATCCTAGAACGTTTAGCATGTACTTATTCTTACTACGCAGATCCTATGTATGTATTTATGGATGCTGAGTACAACCAATATGACGTTGAAGCTGACAACTTAGGTGATGCTTCTGCTTATATCGTTGACGGTATGGAAGAAGAATGTTCAGTCACTTTCTACGAAGGTAAAGCGATTTCTGTTGAATTACCGACTAGCATCGTTCGTGAAGTAACTTACACTGAACCTGCTGCTCGTGGTGATACTTCAGGTAAAGTAATGAAGCCAGCAACCATTACTGGTGGTGGTACTGTTACGGTAGCTGAATTCGTTAAAATCGGTGATAAAATCGAAATTGATACTCGTACTAACGAGTTCAAAAAACGCGTTTAATTATCGCTATCATTAGGGAGGCCCTTAACGGAACCACCCTAAAAGTCTAAAAGCCAGCAATTGCTGGCTTTTTTGTTTTTTGTATTTATTTTATGCACTTAGTTAGCTTATCTTTAATAAGAGAGTTGCACTCAAAAACACCAGCAATTCAGTGTTTCATCTTACTCATGCTCACCAATTTAGTCATTTAACCTAACCGAGTGTCGATAATATAAGCCGCGCAGTACAATCCGCTAATAAACTCAATAAAATATTTAATTAATCCTTTTCTCACTGCCATTAATTCGTTATTGTTCGGATACTTATGTCGTATTAGTAACTTGAGGCAAGTATGCGCCCTATTATCAAATCCAATAAACTCGATAGTGTTTGCTATGATATTCGAGGACCTGTTCATAAAGAGGCACGCCGCCTAGAAGATGAAGGTCATAGAATATTAAAACTTAATATCGGCAACCCTGCCCCTTTTGGATTTGAAGCCCCTGAAGAAATTGTCCGTGACGTCATTTTAAACTTACCAAGCGCTCAAGGTTATTGTGAATCAAAAGGGCTATTTTCAGCCCGTAAAGCCATTGTGCAGCATTATCAAGCTCAAGGGATCTTTGGTATTGATATCGAAGATGTCTATATCGGTAACGGTGCATCTGAGCTTATCTGTATGGCATTACAAGGTCTACTTAATACCGATGATGAAGTACTGATCCCCTCACCTGATTATCCGCTATGGACCGCTGCTGCCAACCTTGCTGGCGGTAAAGCGGTGCATTATCGCTGCGATGAAGAGTCAGACTGGTTTCCGGATATTGACGATATTAAAAGTAAAATCACCCCGCGTACCCGCGGCATTGTGATCATCAACCCCAATAACCCTACAGGTGCGGTATACAGTCGTGAGTTATTGTTAGAGGTGGTTGAACTGTGCCGTCAACATGACATCATTTTATTCGCCGACGAAATCTACGATAAAATTCTTTATGATGAAGCTGTGCATGTACATGCAGCTTCGCTTTCAGATGATATTTTGACAGTGACGTTTAATGGCTTATCTAAAGCTTACCGCGCTGCAGGTTTTCGCGTTGGCTGGATGGTTCTCAGTGGCAATTTAAAAGCCGCCAAAAATTATATTGAAGGTTTAGACATGTTGGCTTCAATGCGCTTGTGTTCAAACGTACCTAATCAACATGCGATACAAACTGCTTTAGGTGGCTATCAAAGTATTAACGAGCTAATACTGCCAAATGGCCGTTTAACCGCCCAAAGAGACGTCTGTTATGACGTGCTTAATTCAATACCCGGTGTTAGCGTTAAAAAACCTAAGGGAGCTTTATATGCCTTCCCTAAGCTGGACTTAAAGAAATTTAATCTTAGAGACGATGAAAGACTGGTACTGGATTTATTAAAATCTGAAAAAATGCTTTTAGTCCAAGGTACCGCCTTTAACTGGCCAGAGCCAGATCATCTGCGAGTGGTATTTTTACCCCACAAAGAAGACTTAACTAAGGCGCTCACAGATTTTGGCAACTTTTTAGAGAACTACTCACAGTAATCAAATTACTGCCGTATTTATCAGTAATAGTCATAACAAACACAGCCACTATAGTTTTTATCGTGGCTGTTTTTATATGCTCATGACAAGGTGCTAACGATTACGCGAAACTCTATAGCAACCAGCTAAAGTGAACGGCTAAAGTGAAAAGCTATAGTAAAGGGCTAAACAAATAAAAAACTTGTTCAATCACCCTTTTGTACCAAGGGCGTTTATTCCACTGTGCTAAAGTAAGTTGCTCAGAATCATCAATATAGCTTTGCTGTAACTGCTGTAATTTATAAGCAAACTTAACATCGTCAACCGCTAAAGTGAGTTCAAAATTTAGCCACAAGCTACGCATATCCATATTTACCGTACCAATCAAACAATGTTCATCATCAATCAACACCGACTTAGTGTGCAGCAAACCACCGTTAAACTGATGAACTTTTATGCCAGCATTTAACAGTTCAGTGAAAAACGAACTACTGGCCCATTTGACCATAGTGGAATCGTTGCGCCTTGGGATAATAATATTAACATCAACTCCCCTTAACGCTGCGGTGACTAAGGCCACTAACAAGTATTCACTGGGTACAAAGTAAGGTGTGGTAATAACAATGCGTGTACGGGCTTGATATAAACTTTGTAATAATACTTGATGAATAACATCTTCCGGCATCCCTGGGCCCGATGGAATAACTTGAACTAATGACGATGTATGAGTCGACTCTGCCGCTGGCGGCTGCTCAGGTAAAAAGCGCTCATTGGTTTCAACTTCCCAGTCCCAGCTGCTTACGGTATTAATCACTGGTACAACAGGTCCGGTGATCCGCACCATCATATCAATCCACTCTCCCACCTCGCTGGACTGCTTAAAATATTTAGGATCAACTAAGTTCATTGAGCCGGTATAGCCCACGGTATTGTCTATGACAACAATTTTACGATGCAAACGCAGATCCATGCGCCTAAACAGCATACGCAGTGGACTAACAATCAATGCCGGCACCACTTTAATTCCTGCATCTGTCATTAACTTTGGCCATGATGATTTGAAAAACTGGCGACTGCCTGCTGCATCCAATAGTAATTTAATAGCGACATTACGCTGGCTAGCGGCAATCAATGCATTAGCCACTTCATCTGCAAGACCACCGGGATGCCAAATATAAAACTCCATATGAATACAATTTTTAGCCTTATTTATATCGCTAATTATTGAGTTTAAAATGTCATCGGTAGTATGTTTTAACACCATTTCATTGGCAGTAAGAGATGGGATCCTTAATTGGGTGTCACACAAATGACTAATAGGAATAGCATAATGACTTTGGCTTTCGGGTTTATGGGCATTATGCTCATATAACGCTTTAAACCACTCGGCATAGGGTTTATACATGGCTTTTGAACGATTTGAGCGGGTTTTACCCAAATGCAATTCACCAAATAATAAGTAGGCAAACACCCCAACAAAAGGCAAAAAGTAAATAATCAACAACCAAGAAAATGACACGCCGATACTTCGACGTTTGATAACGATTCGAATTGCCACCACACCTAAAATAAGCCAATAAAGCACCACACCAACAATGGCAATAATTTGGGTCAATTGATCCATAGTTTTTACAGTATTCCTAGGTGTATTGAAAAGTTAATAGTAAGGTTGATTGTACTCTTTAAACAAGCAAGCATATAGCAAAGCTAATCATTCAGCTGTCATACATCTATCTCGAGGTAACATTGAACCTTAACAAATTAAAATATTGGATCATGATCGGGCTATTGTTAAGTGGCGGTTTGTATTTATTGGTAGTGACGAAATTCAATGGCGAAGCCGAGGTTATGATGAGTGAACTACAACCCATGTTTGTGTCTCAATGTTTATCCCAAACAGTCAGCAAGCCCCTTGATCAACAAGGACGCTTACGTATTGCCGTTTGGAACATTTATAAACAACAAAAGAGAAACTGGCAAACTGAATTACAGCAAATCACTCAAGGCTCAGATTTGTTACTTCTGCAAGAAGCCAAACTTAATCGTCGTTTCTCAAAGTACTTAGCCGATACCCAGCACCATGTGGTAATGGCCAAAGGGTTTAACCTGCTTAACGTACCAATGGGGGTTATGAATATTTCATCTCAACCAGCTAATGAAGCCTGTGCCTATCAAACTGCAGAACCGTTAATCCGATTCGCCAAATCGACTCTTGTGGCCACCTACCCATTATCTAATGGCCAGCAATTACTGGTGGTCAATTTACATGGCGTTAATTTTGACTGGCGACTAAATAGTTACGAATCACAACTGAAAAAAGTGCTAAAAAAAGTCGCCATACATCAGGGGCCGGTTATTTTAGCAGGAGACTTAAATACCTGGCGAGAAGGTAGAATGAGTATCGTAAGGCAACTCACTCATGGCCTGAGCCTAACAGAAGCTAAATACAAAGCAGATTTTCGTAAACGGGTGTTTGGCTTACCACTTGATCATTTATTTTATCGCGGTTTAACCTTAATAAATGCAGACTCTAACGAAACCTCAGCCTCAGATCATAATCCGATCCAAACAGAGTTTATCCTGCAATAACACCCTGAGCAAAATTAAACCACTTTAAAACTAATCAATTTGGCTTCTTCAGCAAAAAAGCGATAAAAATCCTCTTGCTGATCTTGCTTGCCAACAAATGCTACCAAGGCTTTTTTGTCGGTGCCTTTTACCAGTTCTCGTATTTGAGTTAAGCGTTTTACAAAATTTGTCTTTACCGCTTCAGGCCATGCACTGGTTTGAATTTTGACAACATAGGGTCTGAGGTTTTTATTCTTATTATCCACTTTTTTCCACCAGCCAGCGGATAACTTAATCATAATATAGTCAGCTTCAACTTGTGGTTTATCCCATGCTAAGGTGCTGTAAAACACCTTGGTATCATTATTGTCAGTTTGAAAACGAAACTTTTGCTTGCCTACTGGGTTAATGATTTTTGTGAAAATCTGCCCATATTGGTTTCCCTCAACCCCTTCAAATGAAAGCGCCCTGTCACGATCGTAAGGAAAGTCAAAATACTGATCGACTATGCTTTGAAAAGAGCTGGTCAGATAATTCGCTTTACGCTTACTGCTTACAGTTTTCGCGGCCTTCGACCTTGTTAATTGATTAACATCATCAGCGGCAATCTCGGTAGTACTCACCGCTTTAACGGACTTTGCGGCGGTTAAAGTAAACCGATTTGGATAGGCTAACGGAAAGCCTTCATCACTGCTCAGCCGTGATGTTTTGCCTTGCTGCTTAATTTTACTGCTGGCTTTAGCGTAACAATGCTGCTCATGTTCAACGTTTTTTGAGGTTTTAAAATAAGGTCTACGTAAGTTAACCGCTTTTTTGTAAGAGCAAGGTATAAGCGCCACAGCGCATTCATCGCAAACAAAATTAAGTGATTTTACATTGTCGAGTATATATAGCTCTTCGTTGGTGACTAATCTATCTAATTGCAAACAGCGAGCATCATCCATATTCAATCTCATTTAACTTAGCATTTTCTTTCATAATCAAGCTTATCCGTTGTTATGCTAACGTAAATTTTGGTTAATTGTTAATATAAAATACAGTTGTATGGCGCAGTGTAGTTGATTACAGTAGACAGATAGCTTTTTAGCCGTAATCCGTATTCATTAGCGACACGGATCTGCTATTCGCCTTAATCCTATTACCGAGGCAGATTATGAAACCAAGCACTTTTATGGCATGGATCACCCGTATGCCATTGTTAGAACGTTGGGCTTTGATGCATTGTTTTCAAAAAGAAAACGTATCAGAGCATTGTCATCAAGTCGCTGTGATTGCGCACTTATTGGTGGTCATTAAAAATAAACGCTTTGGCGGTAAGCTAAATCCAGAAAAAGCGGCTACCATCGCCCTTTACCATGAAGTATCAGAAACCAAGCTCCAAGATATCAACTCCAACACCAAATATCACAGTCCTGAATTTACCAAAGCCTTTAAAAAGCTTGAAGATCTGGCAGAAAAAGAATGCTTAGCCTCGTTACCTGAAGATCTGCGTGAAGAAATGGAGCCACTATTAGTTCAAACCCAAGTCGACCCAGAATACAAAGCTATCGTCAAAGCCGCAGATATTTTACAAGCCTATGTGAAAACCATGAATGAGCTACGCTTTAACAATGACGAGTTTCAACATGTAAAAATTAACTTGGATAAAAAGCTTAAGCAAATGGAACAAGATTTACCTGAAGTAAAATGTTTTATCGAAATTTTCCTCGATAGCTGCACTTCCACATTAGATAAATTGACTGAAAACGAATTAACTAACTGATGCTCACACAGTAAAGGATGATCAATGTCAGACAATGAAATACACAGTAGTGATGTCACTGAAAATGAATTAGCTGCCATCAATGACAAACAAATGAACGCTGATATTGAGGGCAGCACTAAGATAAATCCATGGCATGAACGCCGCCTAGGTGAAGATAAATTACGCCGTAATGATCACCGCAGTCCGTTTCAGCGTGACAGAGCAAGAATACTGCACTCAGCCGCCTTTCGTCGCCTACAAGCTAAAACTCAGGTACACGGCATTGGCATGAACGATTTTTTTCGCACTCGTTTAACCCATTCATTAGAAGTATCACAAATAGGCACAGGCATCGCTGCCCAGCTTAAACGTAAATTCCCTGACATTGAGCAACTATTAGATTCAATGAGCTTAATAGAGTCACTATGCTTAGCCCATGATATTGGTCATCCGCCATTTGGTCACGGCGGTGAAGTGGCCTTGAACTATATGATGCGCCATCACGGCGGATTTGAAGGCAACGGTCAAACTTTTAGAATTTTAGCCAGACTTGAACCCTACACCGAATACTGGGGCATGAATCTAACCAGGCGAACCTTACTTGGAGTGTTAAAGTATCCCGCTTTATATAGCCAGTTACATGTCGATTTAGGTCACCCAGAAATAACCAGCCACAGACAATTAAGACCTTCACAGTGGCCATCGGTAAAAGGCCTTTTTAACGATGACAAAGATATCTTCGATTGGGTGCTTTCAGGTTTGAGTGTAAATGATAGAAACCGCTTTATCAGCATTAAAAACAGCACTAATCAACACTATCCTCACCACAGAACCCAGTATAAATCTTTTGATTGCTCCATCATGGAACTGGCGGATGATATCGCTTATGCGGTTCATGATTTAGAAGATGCTATCGTGATGGGCATAGTCACGCCTTTGCAATGGCAGCAAGATGTCGCTGACAAATTAATGCAAAGTAATGACCCATGGCTTAGTCACGAATTTACCCATATCGCAGATAAATTATTTTCCCATCAACATCACTTACGTAAAGATGCCATAGGTACCTTAGTGAATGGTTTTGTCACTGCCATTAATATCGAGCAAGACGACAAATTTGATGAACCTTTATTAAAATACAATGCCAGCCTAGAGCCTGACTTTGCCATCGCATTGCATACTTTAAAACAATTTGTCTATAAGTACGTTATCCGTAAACCTGAAATGCAAATGCTCGAATACAAAGGCCAACAAATTGTCATGGAATTATTTGAAGCCTTTGAGTCTGATCCACAACGTTTGCTGCCATTAAACACTCAAGAACGTTGGTTACATGCCAAGGAGAATAACCTTAATCCAATGCGAATTATTGCAGATTATATTTCTGGAATGACCGATGAATTTGCCGGTAAGTTGCATCAGCAATTATTTGGCCCCAAGTCTTCTGGCATTTTTGAGATTAGCTTAGAAAGATAACCTTACTTACCTATCAAGATGAGACCCCTGTGTTAGTGGCTTTGATGAGCGTTAAGCATCTAAAGTCACTAACACTGTAATAAAACTTCAATTTACTTCCAGCCAAAGCACACTCAGTTAGCATAAATTTTTATGCTATTAATTCAAAGGTAAAACACTCTTAGTGAATTAACCGCCAGCTTTGCTGGCATGATAATAATCACTTAACTAAGCCTTTTTGTGTAATTAAATTACCATTCGTAGTGATTTGTGCTGTGGATCACGACATATATACCGCTAAAGGAGTAATTTTATCACGTAGACGCTAATAATTTGCCAAGGTCACAGCTATAACAGCTGCTAAGAGTTGTTAACTAAAACGCTTTAGTTAACAATTTTTGAGGACGTAATGATGACTGTCAACAACACCGAACAACTTGAGCTACTGGTAGAGCGAGTCGCTAAAGCGCAGAAAGAATATGCTAATTTCAGCCAAGAACAAGTCGACAATATATTCAGAGCAGCAGCGCTTGCCGCCACTGATTCTCGTATTAAACTTGCTAAAATGGCAGCAACAGAAACCAACATGGGTTTATTAGAAGACAAAGTCATTAAAAATCACTTTGCATCTGAATATATATACAACAAATATAAAGACGATAAAACCTGCGGTATCATCGCTGAAGACATCACTTTTGGCACCATCACCATTGCCGAACCTGTAGGGATAATTTGCGGCATAGTGCCCACAACTAACCCTACCTCAACTGCCATTTTCAAAGCGCTGATTAGCCTTAAAACCCGTAACGGTATTATATTCTCGCCACATCCAAGAGCCAAGCAATCCACCACGACTGCAGCACGTATTGTTTTAGATGCCGCCGTTGCCGCTGGTGCACCCAAAGACATTATCGGCTGGATTGACGAACCTTCAGTGGCGCTGTCTAACCAACTTATGACACACGATAGCATCAACCTTATCCTCGCAACTGGCGGCCCCGGTATGGTTAAAGCTGCATACTCATCGGGTAAACCTGCCATTGGGGTTGGTGCGGGTAATACCCCAATCGTGATTGATGAAACCGCTGATATAAAACGCGCAGTAAGCTCAATCCTTATGTCAAAAACCTTCGATTACGGCGTCGTGTGCGCCTCAGAGCAAGCCATCATCGTGGTAGACAGTATTTATGAGCAAGTTAAACAACGCTTTGAAACTCATGGCGGTTACCTGTTATCCGATTCAGAGACCGCTGCCATGCAAGAGGTTATTCTTAAAAATGGTGGGTTAAATGCTGACATCGTTGGTCAAAGTGCCCCAACCATTGCCAACATGGCAGGAATTACTGTCCCAAGCTGGACTAAGGTATTAATTGGTGAGGTGACGGATATCAATGAAGCTGAAGCCTTTGCCCATGAAAAGTTATCACCACTTTTAGGTATGTACCGCGCCACTGATTTTAATGATGCCATGGACAAAGCTGAAGCATTAGTGACATTAGGCGGCATTGGTCATACCTCAGGGTTATACACTGACCAAGATGGCCAAGTAGAAAGAGTTAAAGCCTTTGGTTTTAGGATGAAAACTGCGCGGATATTAATAAACACTCCAGCATCACAAGGAGGTATTGGCGATTTATATAACTTTAAATTAGCGCCATCACTGACTTTGGGCTGTGGTTCATGGGGCGGTAACTCAATATCTGAAAACGTTGGCCCAAGCCATTTAATTAATAAGAAAACTGTCGCTAAAAGGGCTGAAAATATGTTGTGGCACAAACTACCCTCTTCAATTTATTTCCGCCGAGGCAGTTTACCCATTGCATTAGAAGAGCTATCAACTAAAAAACGCGCCTTAATTGTCACTGACAAGTTTCTGTTTAATAACGGCTATTGCGATGAAACCATTAAAATCTTAAAAGCTCAGGGGCTTGAAACAGAAGTATTCTATGACGTTGAAGCGGATCCTACTTTAGCCATTGTGAAACAAGGCGCTAAAGTTGCTCAAAGTTTCCAACCTGATGTCATCATAGCATTAGGTGGTGGTTCGCCTATGGATGCGGCTAAAATAATTTGGGTATTGTATGAACATCCTGACGTTGATTTTGCTGACTTAGCTTTGCGTTTTATGGATATTCGCAAACGTATTTATAAGTTCCCCAAATTAGGGGTTAAAGCGCAAATGGTGGCAATACCGACCACCTCTGGCACAGGCTCAGAAGTGACCCCGTTTGCCGTGGTAACCGATGAAGTGAGCGGCATGAAATACCCTATTGCTGATTATCAACTCACTCCTAACATGGCAATTGTCGACCCCAATTTAGTAATGGATATGCCAAAGTCATTAACCGCTTTTGGTGGCATTGACGCTGTAACTCACGCATTAGAAGCTTATGTTAGCGTGATGGCAAATGAATTTAGTGACGGTCAGGCCTTACAAGCACTGGAATTATTATGTGAGCATTTACCGGCAGCTTATGAACTGGGCGCTAAAGCCCCCATAGCCAGAGAAAAAGTCCATAACGGCGCCACTATCGCAGGTATTGCCTTTGCTAATGCTTTTTTAGGCATTTGCCACTCAATGGCCCATAAGCTCGGTGCTGAGTTTCATTTAGCCCATGGGTTAGCAAACGCATTGTTAATCAGTAATGTTATTCGCTTTAACGCCACCGATATGCCGACTAAGCAAGCTTCTTTTAGTCAGTACGACCGCCCAAAAGCCTTATGTCGTTATGCAAAGATAGCTGAAACTCTAAAGCTTGAAGGTATTGACTCAAACACCACTGATAAAGCCAAGGTAGCATTGCTAATAAGTAAAATAGAACAGTTAAAAACCGCAGTCGGTATTCCGACATCTATCAAGGAAGCTGGTGTTAATGAAGCCGATTTCTTAGCCAAATTGGATGAATTAGCCGAGCACGCTTTTGATGATCAATGTACTGGCGCCAATCCGCGCTTCCCGCTTATTAGTGAGTTAAAGCAGATATTATTAGATAGCTTTTATGGTAAGCCATATCAAGATAACTAATGGCTATGTTCTAGTTGCTACTTTTCGGCACTGGCTCTGGTACAAGTCTACACAAGCTAGAGTTATAAAAGAACTGGCTTGAACAGTAGCGATTAATTAACCGCTGATACAATATTGATTATCATCAAATGTATCAGCGGTATTTTTATTTAATAATTTACTGTTTACCTTTGCTTTATTAGTGTCAGTGAGCCATCCAGATGCACATCACGTTGTGGATATGCCACCACAATATTGTTTTGCTCTAATAATTCATCCAGTGCAAAACGAATATTACTTCGCGTCACCCTTAACCCCCC
Source organism: Shewanella sp. 3_MG-2023 (assembly GCF_030548765.1). Taxonomy (NCBI): domain Bacteria; kingdom Pseudomonadati; phylum Pseudomonadota; class Gammaproteobacteria; order Alteromonadales; family Shewanellaceae; genus Shewanella; species Shewanella sp. 3_MG-2023. The sequence continues at coordinate 63,024 of NZ_JAUOSH010000023.1, forward strand.
TTCTACAGTGGAGTTAATCCAAAAGTTAACTTCAAATATTAGCGCGTTGTCACCAAAGTCTTCAAAACTCACCACAGGTTTAGGCTCAATTAATACCTCTTTTTGTGCGATAGTTGCTTCATATAGCAAATCTGCGACAACTCTTGCCTTAGTCCCATAAGCTACGCCAACCCGCACATTTGACCTGACTAAATTATCAACTAGTGTCCAATTCACCACAGTGTTTTCTAATAATGTGCTATTGGGGATCAACAAGTGAACGCCATCAACCCGTCTTATACGAGTCGAACGATTATTAATGGCTTCGACTATGCCTTTAGCACCTTCAACTTCAAGAAAATCACCAATTTTAATGGGGCGTTCCCACATTAATATCCAACCACTAATGAAGTTGTTAATAATGTTTTGCGCGCCAAAACCAAAACCGATTGCAATGGCACCGGACAAAAATGCAAATGCGGTAATGGGCACATTAATTAAATCAAGCGAAGTAATTAATAATATTGCAATGGCGATGACATACAATATACGTTGCAACAGATGGATAATATTAGGGTCAGTCTTTTTAGACGTTAACCGCTTAGTGATCAGTTTTACTAGCAATTTAGTGATGAACAAACCGACAATTATGATCACCGGAATGATCAATAACCCACCTAAGGTAATTGGCTGTTGTGCAACAGTAAACACTGTCAAATTTAGCCATTGTTCAACTTGTACGAAATCCATTATTGCACCTCGTCGTTATTACTAAACCTGAATTCATATTTAGATTCAAGATCCTAAATATACCGCTGACGGATCCACTAAAAACCGTGTACCTAAAGCTTCACGACCAAATAGCATTAAATAACTCATGTCTGAGCGATCGGTAAGGGTAATTTCAATCGACCACTTTTGTTGCCCAAGAACTACTGGCGTTTTAATCACATAACGTTGCTCCGAGGTGCCATTAGATGACTTAATTTTACGGATATCACTAATAGGAGCATGGCAGCTTTTTACCGTATCAACATTATGTGAATCTGGGTGAATATCAAACGAGACACAATGCTCGCCATCTATCAGCACCTTTTTAATATTATCTACATGTAAAGACGAGGTTTTAGCCCCTGTATCCACACGTACTTGTAACTCGGTGATACCCAATTTAGGCAGCGCGATATACTCTAAGTTGCCAATAATCGTTTTATTTTTCATATCGAAACTCATTAATTTACAGAATCTGGTAATAGTTGTTCTTGAACATTTTCAATGTGTTCAGCAATTTTTTCATCATTTTCGCTAAAGTAAGCAATATGAAACATGGCTTCACCTTCTTGCACTAGCGGTATGTTTTGTTTACCGATTAATATGCCAGAGCGTGATGCGATCACCGAGTCAATCACTTCGCCATAGGGGCTACCAATTTCAGCCAAAACTTGCCCTTTAGTAATTTGTTCACCCAAATTAGCAATGTTATGCACAATCCCACTGGCATTGGCACGTACCCACTGACTGCCGTTGGCGATAAATGGGGCGCGCTTTTTCTTTGCTTTTGATGATGATTTTCTAATCATGCCTAAGTGCTGCAACACATTTAAAATGCCTTTCATGCCTGCACGTATTGAAAACTCATCAAATCTTAGCGCTTCACCTGCTTCATACAAGAGGATTTTGGTTTCATTCTTAACAGCTGACTCCCTTAAAGAACCATCCACTAGGTTTGAATTTAAAATAACCGGCACGCCAAACACTTCGGCAAGTAGTTTGGTTTCCTCATCGTCCATATCCGCTCTAATTTGCGGGAAATTAGAGCGGTGTATCGCGCCAGTATGTAAATCGATGCCGTAATCACAATGTCTAACGATTTCATTAAGAAATATATGTGCTACCCGCCCAGCTAATGAACCTTTCGCAGAGCCAGGAAAACAGCGATTTAAATCCCGTCTATCTGGCATGTAGCGGCTTTGATTCACAACCCCATACACATTGACCATAGGTACAGCTATGAGGGTCCCTGAAGTGATCTTAAATTTATTTTGTTTAATTAGCCTTCGTATAATTTCAATGCCATTTAATTCATCACCATGTACCGCCGCACTGATAAATATTGTTGGCCCCGGCTTTTTGGCACGGATGATATGTACCGGTAAAGAAACATCAGCATCGGTATATAATTTTGCTACCGGTAGCTCTATTTTGCGCTGCTCACCGGGTAAAATGGTAAAATCGCCAATAATTAACTTATCCATAATGACGTCCTAATCAGCCTTTACCACGGGTTTTGTTTTTATGGGGCTTGGCATTCTTTTCTAAAAATTGAAATACCATTGACGCGACATCTTTACCCGTTGCCGTTTCAATACCTTCAAGCCCTGGTGATGAATTAACTTCCATCACCATAGGGCCATTTTGTGAGCGCAGTAAATCAACGCCGCATAAGTTTAGCCCCATAATTTTGGCTGCATTAACTGCTGTTTCACGCTCTTCTTTAGATAATTTAACCACTACAGCAGAGCCACCGCGGTGCAAGTTGGAACGAAACTCACCTTCTGCCCCTTGGCGCTTCATTGCCGCAACAACCTTACCGCCAACCACTAAACAGCGAATATCGGCGCCACCAGCTTCTTTAACAAATTCTTGTACCAAAATGTTGGCTTTTAACCCCATAAAGGCTTCGATAATGGCTTCAGCAGCTTTAGCTGTATCAGCAAGAACCACCCCGATACCTTGAGTGCCTTCTAGTAGCTTAATCACAACAGGCGCACCACCGACGTTTTTAATTAAATCTTTAATGTTGTCAGGCTTATTAGCAAAACCGGTACGTGGCAGCCCAATGCCTTTACGTGACAATAATTGCAATGAACGTAATTTATCGCGAGATCGGCTAATGGCGACAGATTCATTGATATTAAAGGTGCCCATCATTTCAAATTGCCTGGCCACAGCTGTACCGTAAAATGTCACTGATGCACCAATACGCGGGATCACAGCATCATACATAGGAAGCTCTTTACCATCGTAGCGCAAGGTTGGTTTGCTGCTGGTAATATCCATGTAGCAATGTAATGTATCAATAATATCCACTGTGTGCCCCATAGCTTCACCGGCCTCTTTTAAGCGGCGAGTTGAATATAAATTTGGGTTTCTTGATAGAATGGCAATTCTCATAATATGTCCTGAACATGTTTCTTTTATTGCACAAAGGTGCTGTAATTCGCTGAGTGTAAGAGTATCTCTCTCATAAATATAACGTTATATTTTGATGTGTTTAATTAAAAAATTTAATCACAGCTTTTAAAGGATTTTGATGAAAGTAGAATTATTAAAAACATTTTTAGAAGTTAGCCATACGCTACATTTTAGAGTCGCTGCCGAAAATTTGTTTATCACTCAATCTGCTGTCAGTGCCAGAATCAAGCTTTTAGAAGAGGACTTGGGGGTGTTACTGTTTGATCGCAGTAAGAAACACCTCAAATTAACCCCTGAGGGTAACCGCTTAATTAAGCATGCCAATGAGCTGTTATTGATGTGGCAAAAAGCCAAGCAAGATGTGGGGATTGCTGAGGGTGATAACCACCAACTGGCCATAGGTTCTATCATGTCTATATGGGATATCGTCCTACAAGGCTGGCTCACCAAAATTCACCTCAATATCGAAGGGATGAGTTTATTAACCAGTACCCTATCGCCCGTTGAATTAAGAAAAAGCCTGTTAAGTCGCGTTATTGATGTGGCCTTTTTATTCGAGCCGCCTTATGTAGAAGATCTTGTCATCACTAAGGTTGCGACTGTGCCGTTATACCTAGTGAGCACAGAATCAAATCGTGCCAAACAAAAGTCGACATTAGCAAACTACATTATGGTGGACTATGGTGAGTCGATTAACAGCCAATACCGCCGCAATTTTCAAGACTCACCGCCAGCAAAACACTCGATGAACCAACCAAGGATTGCACTTAATTTTTTATTGGATGTCGGTGGCTCCGCCTACCTGCCAAGACAAATGGCGTTTGAATATATTGAAAGCAATAGACTTTTTATTGTCGAAGATGCGCCGGTTTTTTCTCGAGAAATTTATGCAGTGTATTTAGAAAAAGGCCATAAAGTCGATATTATTGAACAAACGCTACAGCTATTTCCCTACCTTAAAACTTGATTTTAAATCAGTGAAACAGCAAGGCAAAATTAACAGCTGGCGTAATTTTAGTCTGCTACTCACAAAGCCCAACAAGGATAACCATGGACAGAAGAGCGTTTTTAACAGCTTTGGTAAAAGGCAGTGCCGTGGTTGGCGCTGGTGTGACAATTGCAGGTACAGTGACTTGGTTTAGCATCACCCCAGCACCTCGGCCATTGACTATAGATAATATATTATCTCAAATAGCGCAATTGCTTGCTGCAGCCGTCATTGGCAACAACCCAGAGCAAGCAGCAAAGGCTACTTTAAGCACGACATCAGCAGGTTGGGATTTAAACCAAATTTTTACTCATTGCGCCCAAAGTGTTGAGTATTCAATGACAGGTTATCCCCAGCAAAAAGCAGAGATTTTTAAACACACTATTGGGGCTAGCGCATTTGCTTTATTCAGTGCTAAAGGCAAGATGACTCATAACCTTGCAGAAGTCATACCCGGTGCACCTTTAATTTCAAAGCAGGCTGATTATTTGCTAGCCCTCAAAAGGTTGCAACAATCGCTCGTAGATTTTCAGCAATATAACGGTCATTTACAGCCCCACTTTGCTTATGGCAAGCTCAGTAAACAAGACTACGCCCTTGCCCATGTAATGCACTTTAATAATCATATGCAGCAAATACAGCTGCGCACGTTAAGCTGAAACTATATAAGGTCAATAACAGCCATTATATTGGCCTAGTGTCAGCAATTTGGTTTAACGAGACCTAGTGTTAGTTCACCAATAAGCGCATCTGGTTGATCGACTCCAATATATACACTATCAATACCTTTAATAGGCTCAACTAAGGTTAGTTTGACATTGGGAGCGCCAGAAAAGTTAAAGCGTTTTATCGTTTCAGCACGTCGAATGGCTAATTTGTTGGGTTCGACAGTTTTAATATTACTTAAATCAATGCTAAAGCTATTAAACACTCCGTAGCGAATATGTAATTTATTCTGAATTATGACGCTTGCTCCTGAGCCTGAATTTAAATCTGCGAGGCCAAGCTCAGCTTGAGTGTTTGGGTTGTAATTATCAGTGACTAATGAGGCTGCACAAGTCTCTATTGTGATCGGTCTGCGTGACATAGCACGGTATTCAGCAATAAAGAATACTAAACTCACCAAGGTTAATGCCGTTACCACATTAGCGCTGAACGCTGAAAACATAAAATGAACCAGTAAATGCATCAGCGGTATTTCAAACATTATCATCATTATAAATCCTAGCGCGTTAGACTGATTACCGTCTTTATGATGATAACTAAATTGTGAATCACCGTGATATGTTGACGGTTTGATTAAATGGCCACACAAAAAGAAGCTCCAAACTCTGGCTTCAAAAATCATGATATCGGCTACCAAGTTATTACCAAATAAAGCACTAATTGGCTGCTTAATTGCAATATCAGGATCAACTCCTGATTTAAGCGCCGTTTTTATGGCAAATATCACGCAGGTAATTGAAAATACCTCAATTAATACAAATACCGTCAGTAACAGGTAACGGATCTGAGTTAAATAAGGCCATAATATTTGTTGCTCTGAGGGAATAATATAACTGCCAAGCAGTATTAAAATAGCAAAATAACCGAGTGCCTTAACGAGTGCTAACTTGGTAGATTTGATACACAAAAAGCAAATTATGGGTAAAATGATAGCAGCGTCAATGAGTAACAACCAATCGAATTTTGCTGCGCCATAATCATTAATCCACATATCGTTTTGATAAAATAAAAACCAGGCAAACGATAGAACTAGCAGACTAATAAAAGGGATTTTGGAAGCTAATGGCCATGTTCGCATTCGATCACTCCTTAATTAACACTGTTTTCTTAGCAAATAAAAACCTATCAGTGGCCATCTTCTGACCATCGACGATATGATCTTGGGTAAAGCTGGTGACAATTTCAAAATCATATTGGCAGAGCAAAGACGCTATAAATGCAGGTTGATAAAAATACATATGTAATTTGTCACCCTCAGCAGATTCCTGCACACATGATTGACTGTAATCATCTTGCATAAAGCCAATATAGATCAACGCTTGTGGTGTGGATACCTTAGCTAAAGATTCAATAAAAGGCGCTATATCGCTTTTTGCAAGATACGGCAGACAAAATGAGCACAGCAGTACATTAAATTTATCGTTAGAAACAGATATCTGCCGGATATCGTTAACCTCAAATTTCCCCGTCGGGTTTTGCTGCTTGGCAATCGTTATCATCGCCGTAGATAAATCTATTCCACTGATATTTATCGGGACATTTCGTTGCTGAGCTAATGCTTGTTGCAAATACAAACTGGCGTTACCTGGTCCGCAACCGATATCGTATACAGAAATACCCGTTTCTGTTTTAAATGCCGATTTAGAACTAGATTCAATGTTGAATTGAGTGTCTATTAACGCAGCAAAACGATTAAGACTATCAGCATATAAGGCACAATCCATGTATTTTTGCTGATATTTATCAGCTGCTTTGTCAAATACGTTTACCGTTTGCTGGTACTTGTCCATTTAAAGAAGTGTCCATTTTTATAATGTTAATTCACCAGTATTAATTTATACACTATAAAATTGATGATCGGACTTATTTTAAAAACAAAAAAACCACTCGAAAGTGGCTTTTATTAATCGTTAGTTAAACGCTCGGGTTATAAAGCGCCGATGGCATCTTTACAGAGCTGGGTAATACGACCCCAATCTTCTTGTTCCATTGCATCAGTAGGCGCTATCCAGCTACCACCAATACAATCAACATTAGCTAATGCTAAGTAATTTTTATAACTTGTCGGCGTAATACCGCCTGTTGGACAAAAACGAATATTCGCCAATGGACCCGAGAAGGCTTTCAGTGCATTAACGCCGCCAGACGCTTCAGCTGGGAAGAATTTAAAATGGGTGTAACCCAACTCCATCCCCGCCATGACTTCTGAGATGCTCGCAACACCTGGAATTAACGGCACATTACCACGCTTAGCTGCTTTTAACAGGTCAACGGTAGCACCTGGCGTAATAATAAATTGTGAACCCGCATCTACAGCTTGCTGCAGTTGCAATTCATTTAAAATAGTACCTGCCCCCACTAACGCCTCTGGGACTTCTTTAGCAATCAATGCAATGGCTTCTAAAGCACATTCTGTGCGTAAAGTGACTTCTAAAACACTGATGCCGCCCGCTACTAATGCTTTAGCTAACGGTACTGCATGCTCAATTTTATTGATAACCATTACAGGAACAATCGGGCTGCGTTTAAAAATATCTTGTGGCTGTAACGTCCAGTTATTCTCAAGCATTCGAGTATCTTCCTTTTAATTAATAAATTTCGTCAATGGCACTGGTACTACGAGCGCCTGTTTCTGGGCTGCTTAAACTATTTCGTAAAGCACCGAATAATTCACGGCCCATGCCATAACTTGAGTGATGTAGATCTACTTTCCCTGCTACACGTGCAGTTAAAGTGGCTTCATCCACCAGTAAACTTAGCTCGCCGGTATCAGCATTGACACGGATCATGTCGCCATCTTCAACCTTAGCGATAAGGCCACCATCTAATGCTTCTGGCGTTAAGTGAATCGCTGCAGGCACTTTGCCTGACGCGCCAGACATACGGCCATCTGTAACAAGCGCCACTTTGAAGCCCTTATCTTGTAATGTACCTAAATATGGCGTGAGTTTATGTAACTCTGGCATACCGTTAGCTTTCGGGCCTTGGCCTTTTACCACCACAACACAATCTCGGTCTAAACCACCTGCTTGGAAAATTGCATCAAGCTTGTTTTGGTCGTCAATAACAACCGCTGGGCCTTCAACAATTCTGTTAGCTGCAGGCACTGCTGATACTTTGATCACCGAACGACCAAGGTTACCTTTAAGTAATTTTAGACCGCCGTTATTTTGAAAAGGTGTGTCGATGTGAGTTAACACTTCTTTGTCTAAACTTTCTGTTGGCCCATCAACCCAAGTTAACTTGCCATCAATAATGCGCGGCTCTTGGGTATATTTTCGTAAACCAAAGCCAGCTACAGTGTTGACATCTTCATGGATAAGACCTGCATCTAACAGCTCTTTTACTAAAAATGCCATGCCGCCTGCGGCGTGGAAATGGTTAATATCAGCATGTCCATTTGGATAAACCTTGGCCATTAACGGTACGCAATCAGATAAATCTGAAAAATCGTCCCAGTTGACAATGATGCCAGCGGCGCGCGCGGCAGCAACAATGTGCATAGTCAGGTTGGTAGAACCACCTGTTGCAAGGATGCCTACAATGCCATTAACCACTGATTTTTCATTTACAATCTCACCGATTGGGGTGTATTGGGTGCCCATTTCGGTTAAACGACACACTTGTTTAGCTGCCATTGCGGTTAGTTCATCACGTAGTGGATCATCAGGATTCACAAACGAAGAACCAGGAAGCTGTAGCCCCATCATTTCAAGCATTAACTGATTAGAGTTAGCAGTACCGTAGAAAGTACAAGTACCCGCACTGTGATAAGAGCTTGATTCAGCTTCTAACAATGCAGCTCTATCAACTTTACCTTGTGCAAATTGTTGACGTACACGGGCTTTTTCTTTGTTTGGAATACCAGATTTCATTGGGCCTGCTGGCACAAACATCATTGGTAAATGACCAAAACTTAACGCACCAATCAATAAACCCGGAACAATCTTGTCGCAAATACCTAATAATAAGGCACCGTCAAACATGTTGTGAGATAAACCCACCGCCGTTGACATAGCAATCACTTCACGACTCAGTAAGCTAAGCTCCATGCCAGGTTGGCCTTGGGTCACACCGTCACACATTGCCGGAACGCCCGCAGCAACTTGAGCAACACTACCGACTTCTTGGCAGGCTTTTTTAATGAAATTTGGGTAATCTTCATATGGCTGATGAGCAGATAACATGTCGTTAAATGCCGTCACAATACCGATATTCGCTTTGGTTAATTGACGTAAAGAGTCTTTATCATCTGGCTTACAAGCCGCAAAACCGTGGGCTAAGTTACCACAGCTTAATGCACTACGATGTACGCCTTTGGCGCGAGCATCGTTTAATGCTTCGAGATATTTTTTACGTGAATCTTGGCTACGAGCGATAATTCGATCGGTAACAGCTTGAACTACTGAGTGCATGGTTAACTCCTTTACGCGCTATAAAACACATCAACGGGCGTTTTACGCTGTGCTAATACGGCTCTAATTGGCATTGCATTCACATCGTCGCTTTCCAAAGCTTGGCGATATACGGATAGTTTTGACTCACCTACTAAATGCAGATAAATCTGGCGACTGTTTAAAATGGCACCTTTAGATAAGGTAATACGTGCATGTGGAGCAGTCGTTGGATTAACGGCTGCGCAAAGTAAATCAGTCGTAAAAGCGTTTTCTAATTCTTTACTGCAAGGGAACCACGAACAAGTGTGGCCATCTGTACCCATGCCTAATACCACAACATCAAATGGTTTAGGGAAGTTAGCCAGAGACTCAATCGTCATGTCACAGCCCTTTTCAGGGCTATCAAACATATTCTTTAAACCACGGAATTTGGCACTTGCTGCGCGATTTTGTAATAAATGTGCTCTTACTAAGCGCTCGTTAGAATCAGCAGCTTCTGCATCAACCCAACGTTCATCGGCAAGTGTGATATAAACATCACTCCAGTCGATAGTTTTATTGCTTAGCAATTTAAATAATTTAAGCGGTGTTGAGCCACCAGATACCACTAGGCTTGCTTTACCACGGCTATCAACAGCATCTTGTAATTGGCTAGCAATTTTGTCAGCCAATTTAGCTTCAAGATCCGCTGGGGTTTCAAATGCTTTAAATACAGATTCTTTAATCATAATATTTCCTTACTCGTCCCAAGAACGACCATCTTTAGTGATTAAAGCAACTGAAGCCACAGGGCCCCATGTACCTGCTGGATATGGCTTAGGCTTCTCGCCGCCATTTTCCCAAGAGTTGATGATGCCATCGACCCAAGTCCAGGCTTGCTCAACTTCATCACGGCGCACGAACAGTGCTTGATTACCTAACATGGCTTCAAGTAATAAACGTTCGTACGCGTCGGCAATGCGTTCATTTTTAAAGGTATCGGTGAAACTTAAATCAAGTTTGGTGGTTTGAATGCGTTGCTTTTCTTCCAGACCTGGGACTTTATTCATCATTTGAATTTCAACACCTTCATGGGGTTGCAAACGAATAGTCAACTTGTTTGGTGGTAAGTTACGCATGGTGTCACGATATAAATTATGCGGCGGGTTTTTGAAGTAAACCACAATCTCACTGCTCTTAAACGGCATACGTTTGCCACTACGTAAGTAGAACGGCACGCCAGCCCAGCGCCAATTATCAATATCAACGCGAAGCGCTACAAAGGTTTCAGTGTTAGATTTAACATTGGCGCCCTCTTCTTCTAAATAACCAGGAACAGGTGAGCCTTTTAAATAACCACTAGAATATTGACCACGAACCGTGTTTTCAAACACGTTGTTTGGGGTAATTGGACGCAATGACTTAAGTACTTTTACTTTTTCATCACGAATGCTATCAGCATCTAAATTTACTGGCGGGTCCATTGCCACAAGCGTCAGCACTTGCAGTAAATGGTTTTGGATCATGTCACGCATTTGACCTGCAGTATCAAAGTATCCCCAACGACCTTCAATACCGACTTCTTCAGCTACGGTGATTTGTACATGATCAATCGTGCGGTTATCCCACTTAGAAGCAAACAATGAATTCGCAAAGCGCAGGGCAATGAGATTTTGAACGGTTTCTTTACCTAAATAGTGGTCAATTCGGTAAACTTGATTTTCATTGAAGAATTCAGAAACTTTGTCATTAATGACTTTTGATGACGCAAGGCAAGTGCCAATTGGCTTTTCAAGCACGATACGGGTGTCGGAATGAATAAGGTTTTGCTCATTAAGACAACGACAGATTTCACCAAAGATTGACGGAGGCGTGGCGAAATAGCTGACCATTACACGCTTAGTTGGCTCTAAAAGACCATGGAAAGCTTTGTAGCCTTCAGAATCGGTAAAATTAGTACCGATATAATGACAACGAGCAATAAAGCGAGCGAGGGTCTCTTCACATAACTCGTCCTTTACAAAAGTGTTTAATGCTTTATTGACAAGTTCAATGAACTCTTCTTGAGTAAAGGCATCTTTAGCGACACCAATAACTTTGGTGTCTTTATCTAATAGATTCGCTTTATCAAGCTGATAGAGAGAAGGTAACAACTTACGGCGTGCTAAATCGCCTTTGGTGCCAAAAAGTACAAAGTCGCAAGCCTTGGCGCCTATTGATGAGTTACTCATTGCTTAAAATACTCCTTTATTATGCGTGTTCACAGGCAAACCATTTTTAGTTGCCAGTGAATAAAAGCACACTTTTGTTGTAATATAACAACAGAATTAAATTTGTGCATTATAATTTTACAATTATTGATATTGGTTACATCTAGCCTTTTTCACATAAAACCTGATAGTATTTTAGTTGTTAAATTACTTTACTATCATAGATTAGTTACAAAAAATAAAACAAAACGGCTTATAATCGTTTTTAGAGGTATGAAAATTACTTCATTTCCTCCTAAATTGTAATTTATGATATAAAATTACATCATCCATTTTAGCGGACAATTACTTATGAATACCCTTGAGAAGGTGCAAAAAAGCCTTACACAATTTAGTAAGTCAGAGCGAAAAGTTGCAGAGGTCATTCTCTCTTCTCCGCAAACGGCGATTCACTCTAGTATTGCAACGCTTGCCAAAATGGCTGACGTCAGCGAACCCACTGTGAACCGTTTTTGTCGCAGACTTGATACTAAGGGCTTCCCTGATTTTAAGTTACATTTGGCCCAAAGTCTTGCTAACGGTACACCTTATGTAAGCCGCCATGTTGAAGAAGATGATTCTCCTGAATCCTATACAACAAAAATCTTCGAATCTTCAATGGCATCCCTTGATACTGCCCGTCAAAGCCTTGATGTGGTTGCAGTCAATAAAGCCGTAGATATTTTAACGCAAGCTAAAACAATATCGTTTTTTGGCCTGGGAGCATCCTCATCAGTTGCTCACGATGCGCAAAATAAGTTCTTCCGTTTTAACGTACCGGTCATTTGTTTTGATGATGTATTAATGCAACGTATGAGCTGTATTGGCTGCGATGAAGGTGATGTTGTGGTGCTTATATCCCACACTGGCCGTACTAAATCATTAATCGAAATAGCCCGAATTGCCCGTGAAAATGGCGCTGCGGTGATTGGGATTACTGCTCGTAACTCGCCACTGTCTCACGAATGTACGTTGCCGGTGACCATGGAAGTGCCAGAAGATACTGACATGTATTTACCTATGGCTTCACGTTTAGCACAGCTGGTTACTATTGATGTGTTAGCCACAGGCTTTACCTTGAGAAGAGGCCCGCGTTTTCGCGATAATCTAAAACGTGTTAAAGAAGTATTGAAAGAATCTCGGATAAATAAAGATCTTACCATCTAATTATTACTAAATAATTACCTGTCCGAAAGGCCGAACAATATTACCTGTTCGGCCTTTTTTATTGAATTTATACGACTCAGTCACAGATATATATCTCAAAAACGATCTTTTTGTTCGTAACTTTCCTACATAATTCGAAAATCTCTGTTAATATAAGTCCATAATATTTAGTACCGAATTCTTTTTCTTTTAAATTAACGGAGTATCCTATGTTCCGCAGAACTAAAATCGTTACGACACTTGGACCTGCAACCGACCGCGATGATAACCTACGTAAAATCATTGCCGCTGGTGCAAATGTTGTACGTCTTAACTTCTCACACGGCTCACCAGAAGATCATCTTAAACGTGCTACTGACGCTCGCAATATTGCAAAAGAGTTAGGTGTTCACGTAGCTGTATTAGGTGATTTGCAAGGCCCCAAAATTCGTGTATCTACCTTTAAAGATAACAAAAAAATTCAGTTGAATTTAGGTGATACTTTCATTTTAGATGCAGATCTTGCTAAAGGTGAAGGTGACGAGAAACAAGTTGGTATCGATTATAAAGAATTGCCAAATGACGTTGTCATAGGTGACATCCTTATGCTTGATGACGGCCGTGTTCAGCTTAAAGTTGAATCTGTAGAAGGTCGTAAAGTTTTCACTAGTGTTACTGTTGCGGGTCCTTTATCTAATAATAAAGGCATCAACAAAAAAGGCGGCGGATTAACAGCCCCTGCACTAACTGAAAAAGACAAAGCAGATATTTTAACGGCTGCGCAAATTCAGGTTGATTACTTAGCCGTTTCTTTCCCACGTACTGGCGCTGATTTAGATTTAGCACGTAAGCTTGCTGAAGATGCGGGCAGTTTTGCACTTATTGTATCAAAAGTAGAACGTGCAGAAGCTGTTGGTACTGATGAAGCGATGGACGATGTCATTAAAGCATCTGACGCGGTAATGGTTGCACGTGGTGACTTAGGTGTTGAAATTGGCGATGCTGCATTGGTTGCAGTACAAAAGAAACTTATCCGTCGTTCACGTCAATTGAACAAAGTTGTGATTACTGCAACTCAAATGATGGAATCAATGATTTCAAGCCCTATGCCAACTCGTGCTGAAGTTATGGACGTAGCGAACGCCGTACTAGATGGCACTGACGCTGTGATGCTTTCAGCTGAAACTGCTGCCGGTGACTTCCCTGAAGAAACTGTGTTAGCAATGAGCAATGTTTGTGCTGGTGCAGAACAGCATCCATCAGTGATGTCTTCTAAGCATAGAATGAACGAAACATTCGATACTATTGAAGAAACCATTGCCCTTTCAACTATGTATGCTGCAAACCATTTAAAAGGTGTTAAAGCTATCATCAGCTTGACTGAATCAGGCGAAACCACCAAGTTAATGTCGCGCATCAGCTCTGCATTACCAATTTTCGCACTGTCTCGTCATCAAAAGACCTTAGCAAAATTAGCTTTATTCCGTGGTGTTATGCCAGTTCAGTTTGATTCTACAGCTTTCCCAGCTGATGCATTAGCATCAGAAGCGTTAAAAGCGGTTGCAGCTGCTGGTTACCTTAAATCAGGTGACATGGTACTAATGACTAAAGGCGATGCAATGGAAACTGTTGGTGGCACTAACACTTGTAAAGTACTTGTTGTTGCTTAATATGAGTTAATTGCTTCAAATAGCAAATAAAAAACCACCTGATTAGGTGGTTTTTTTATGTGCTAAATATGTGTGTTTTGATTTAGAAAATTGTGTGTCGTCATTATTTCAGGCTAACAGTACCCAAGGCATAAACATTACTTGTTTAACATTCAAACCTCAGGTAACGCTAGACCGTTACAGTCAAACGTCAGTTAACTTTCGATTATAGGCTTTCAAAATCATTGACATGAATCGCAGCTAAGCGCTTTTCATTGGCATCAAGTAGCTGCTCAAGCTCTGCTTGATTAATCACGTCATTGACTAAAGCTTGGTTAAACAAGTCAACCATTGGCTGTTTCGCATCAAGAGTCCCCGCTTTTTGGGCTTTCTTAAGGCGAGAGTACAAACCTTTACAAGCATATTTAGCTGTAAATGCTTGCTCAACTTCAGCAATGCCGCTGCTATCTCCGTCAAAATCAGCACATAAGAAAGTTAACCTATCTCTTGCTGGCGAAGGTTGCATGAAACCATCTGCTAAGGTCGTTGCTTGTTTGTCAGTTGGCGCATTAAAGTGATTACCTAATGGAAATATGATCACTCTAAGCAATACGCTAACAAACTTATTTGGGAAGTTACGAATAGCCTCTTCCAATGCTTTAGCGGCAAGATGTAATCTTTCAGTCATGACATAATGCACTGCCGGTAAATCATCTTGTTGACGGCCATTATCTTCAAACAGCTTTAAGGTTGCTGATGCTAGGTATAATTGACTTAGCACATCGCCCATACGCGCTGAGATCATCTCTTTACGTTTTAAATCACCGCCCATGACCAACATAGCTAAATCAGTCATTATCGCTAAAGCTGCCGAGATACGGCTCATATCACGATAATATTGCTGAGTGGTACCACTAACTGGCGATGAATTGGTTTTACTGGCTGTTAATGCATTAAAGAAAGCCATGACACCATTTCGAATAGCATAAGTCATATGGCCCATTAATAATGAATCGAAACGGTTAATAGCTGCTTTTTGATCTTCCATCGCCGCAGTTTCCATTTCAGCCAATACATAAGGATGACAGCGTGTTGCCCCTTGACCAAAAATCATCAGCGAACGGGTCAAAATATTCGCCCCTTCAACAGTGATAGAAATAGGGCTGGCCATATAAGCATGACCGAGATAGTTTTTCGACCCTAACTGAATACCTTTACCAGACTGAATATCCATCGCATCTTCTACCACATCTCGACCTAATTCAGTCATGTGATATTTAGCAATCGCGGTAACCACCGATGGTTTCACTTTTAAATCAATACCGGTGGTGGTTAAACATCTGGCCGCTTCTAATTGATAAGTGTTAGCGATAATACGCGCTAGCGCTTCTTGTACACCTTCAAATTTACCAATTGGCATACCGAACTGCTGTCTTACATAACTATAAGCTGTTGTGGTTTTAGTGGCCATATGACCCGATGCAGTTGCCAATGCTGGCAATGAAATACCACGGCCGGCAGATAAACACTCAACCAGCATTCTCCAGCCTTTACCCGCAAACTGAGGGCCGCCAATAATCCAATCCAGTGGAATGAATACATCTTCACCACTTGTGGTGCCGTTCATAAAGGCCATCATCAATGGATTATGACGACGACCAATTTCAACACCGGGATGATCGGTTGGAATTAACGCACAGGTAATACCAAGATTAACCGTATCACCTAATAAGCCCTCAGGGTCACGCATTTGAAATGCAAGACCAAGCACTGTAGCTACAGGTGCCAAGGTAATGTAACGTTTATCCCAAGTAAGACTTAAACCTAATACTTCTTCACCATTAAATTCGCGGCGACACACAATACCAGTATCAGGTATTGCACCAGCGTCTGATCCCGCCTCTGGGCCAGTTAACGCAAAACACGGTAGCTCATCACCATTAGCTAACGCAGGTAACCAACGCTGTTTTTGCTCTTCAGTACCATAATGAGTTAATAACTCACCAGGGCCTAAAGAGTTAGGAACCATAACCGTAACGGCCGCACTAATGCTGCGAGAGGCAATTTTACTGACAATGGTTGAGTTGGCGTAGGCAGAAAACTCTCGACCACCAAATTTAGTGGGAATAATTAATGCAAAAAAACCTTCTTTTTTGAAGTAATCCCATAACTCAGGTGGTAAGTCTTTGCGGTTGTGAACAATGTCATAATCATCAATCATACTCAGCGCTGTTTGCACTTGGTTATTGATAAAGTCTTGCTCAGCTGCTGTTAATTGGGGTTTACCGTAATTGTGAAGCGTGTTCCAGTTTGGATTTCCGCCAAACAATTCACCTTCCCACCACACATCACCCGCTTCCATCGCCTCTTTTTCAGTACTAGATAATGGCGGAAGTACTTTCTTAAAAAACGAAAAAACCGGACGCGTGATAAATCGCATCCTTAAATTACGCACACCAAATAACACAGCAAGTGCTATTAAAACCAGTATAACGACAGTCATGTTAATCCCTTATTACTTAGCTAAAATTGGCACTGAAACACCAGCGGCCATATATGGAATCACCTTACGAATGATTGCTTCAGTATCATTATGTTCACCATAATCAGCTTCTGCAATTTCGTTAAGTGCATCAGCTGAAGCCATGGTGAATACTATGGTCCCTAAGGTAAAGTGTAGTCGCCAAAACATTTCTGCAGGCGGAATATGCGGCGCACTTTCTGATACCGCTTTAACGAAAACTTTTAAATAATCACCATAATGCGTGGTGATAAACCACCTTAAATGGCCCTGACTTTCGATATAACCACGACCTAACAATTGCAGAAATATCGTTGTTCCACCCTGCCTTACTTGGTTTAATTCCAATAATGGATTAATTAGAGATGAAAATATCTCATTCAAATTAGCTAGTTGTGGATTTTTAAATAATCTATCTATTTCAGCAGCTGCACTTGGCATGAACACATCTAAATAGCGTGCTAATACGGCTCTAATCAGCTCTTTCTTTGAACCAAAATGATAATTAACTGAAGCTAAATTAACTTCGGCTTTGCTAGTAATTAGACGTAAAGATGTTTCTGAAAAGCCCCTCTCAGCGAAAAGTTTTTCAGCAGCATCTAAAATTCTTGTTTTTGTATCTGTTTTGCCTGCCATTCCATGACCCAAATCAATTAAAACACTCGTTTAAATTAAACATTGAGCGCACAGTTGTCAATCTAATTTCTTGTAGCTATTACATCTCAACACAGTAACAGCAACCCTTTGTGCACCAAGTTGCAACTAAAATGCAATATTTAAGTTAATTATGTAAACTGTCGTCGAAAATAAAAATAAGGAAACCTGTAAGATGAAGTTAACTTTTAAACAACCGTCTACTATCGCTGTTGTTATTTCAATGGCGCTTGGCCTTTCAGCCTGCCAACAAATGGATGAAGAGATTAATTTAACCACCACAAATCCTCTGCCACCAGCTAGCCAATCAACTGAAAAAACAACCAAAATTGATAGCGCTTCAGCAATCGCATTTATTAATGATGCTGAAGCACAGTTGGCCAAACTCTCTGTAGAAGGCGCACGCACCGAATGGGTTTATAGCAATTTTATCACTGAAGATACTGCTGCGCTTTCTGCTGCAATTAGTGAAAAAATGACTTCGATGTCAGTTGGCTTTGCCACCGAAGCGGCTAAATATGCCAAGGTCGAATTAGATCCTGTTAACGCCCGCAAGTTACATATTTTACGAAGTAGCTTGGTATTACCTGCGCCATTAGATCCTGCTAAAAACGCTGAGCTTGCACAAATTAGCTCAGAACTGAATGGCTTATACGGTAAAGGGAAATACTGTTTTGCCGATGGTCGCTGCTTAACCCAGCCAGAATTATCAAATTTGATGGCTGAATCTCAAGATCCTGCGGTGCTATTAGAAGCATGGCAAGGATGGCGTGAAATAGCCAAACCTATGCGTCCATTATTTAAACGTGAAGTTGAGCTGGCTAATGAAGGCGCGCAAGATTTAGGCTTTAGCGATTTATCAGAACTTTGGCGTAGTCAATATGATATGGAGCCTGAGGCGTTTTCAGCCGAATTAGACCGACTTTGGGGTGATATTAAACCTTTATATGATTCACTACATTGTTATGTCCGTGGCGAACTAAATCAGCAATATGGAGACGAGGTAGCACCAGATAATGGTCCTATTCCTGCGCATCTATTGGGTAATATGTGGGCTCAGCAATGGGGAACCATTTACAATACTGTCGCCCCTGATGATGCAGATCCTGGCTACAATGTTACCGAGCTTTTAGCGGCCAATAACTATGATGAAATTAAAATGGTTAAGCAAGCTGAAGGGTTTTTCTCATCATTAGGCTTTGAAGCGCTACCAGAAACATTTTGGACTCGCTCATTATTTGTGCAACCTAAAGATCGCGATGTCGTTTGTCATGCTTCAGCTTGGGATCTAGATAACGAAGACGATATTCGCATTAAAATGTGTATTCAAAAAACCGCCGAAGACTTTACCGTTATTCATCATGAATTAGGTCACAACTATTATCAGCGCGCTTATAAAAACCAACCTCACCTATTTAAAGGTTCTGCAAACGACGGTTTCCATGAAGCCATTGGTGACACGATTGCGCTATCAATTACGCCGAGTTACCTCAAACAAATCGGTCTATTAGATGAAGTGCCTGATGAATCAAAAGACATCGGACTGTTACTGCGTCAAGCCCTTGATAAAATTGCCTTCATGCCATTTGGTTTGATGATCGATCAATGGCGCTGGAAAGTATTTAATGGCGAAATTAGCCCAGCTCAATATAACCAAGCTTGGTGGGATTTACGTGAAAAATACCAAGGCGTTAAAGCGCCTATAGCACGTACTGAAGCAGACTTTGATCCGGGCGCTAAATATCACGTCCCTGGCAATGTTCCTTACACACGCTACTTTTTAGCCCACGTACTTCAATTCCAGTTCCATAAAGCATTATGTGAGATCGCCGGTAATGAAGGCCCAGTGCACCGTTGTAGTATTTATGGTAATAAAGACGCCGGAGATAAGCTTAATCAAATGCTTGAGTCAGGTTTAAGTCAGCCGTGGCCTGAAGCGTTAAATATCGTCACTGGCACTAAAAACATGGATGCTAAAGCGGTACTCGATTATTTTGCGCCATTACAAGTGTGGTTAGATAAGCAAAATAGCCAACAAAACCGTCAATGCGGTTGGTAACTCATCGTTAGCTGTTTTAAATGAACTGCCAATAACAAATAGGCCCACTGACTGTTTTAGTGAGTAGGCCTTGTTATAAGGGTAATAACGCTATGTGATGCCGATAATATAGACTACCTAAAACCGCTTCCTTTACGATTAGTTTCACTTGCCTCAATTCGTTGCTGAGCGGATTTAACCAGCATAACAAATACTGCACCGGTGCCACCCTGAGTACGAGTAGCAGAATGATAGGCTTGCACTTCGTCTAACTGCATCAACCATTGGCACACTGCTGATTTCATTAACCCTGGGTATGGCTTACTTTTAAAGCCTTTACCGTGAATAACCAAAATATTACGCTCACCACGATGATGTGCTTTGATAATCGCCTCGATAAGGTATTCCCGCGCTTGAGCTAAGCGATAAACATGTAAATCAACCACTGTTTGATATTTATATTTACCAAGCCGCAGATGACTAAACACTTCATCTTGAACCCCATCAAGCTTGTAACTCACCATGTCTTCCGGTTTTACCGCGCTAATCATCATCGGATCTATAGTAAGTTTACTAATGTACTCATTCTGCGCTGCAGCAGCTCGTCTGGCTAATTGCGCTTCTGTTGCGATGTCGGAATCGAAGCTAAAAATACTATCACTGGCCTTAATGGGTTTTACCCCTGCCATTTCTGCTAAAAACAGTGCGCTGTCATCGTTATTCATTATTGGTTCCTACACACTTTGTAAAGATTATCCACTTTAGTATCACTACCGAATAATTTATAGTGTTGCCATTGTCGTAATGACTATTGTTAGAATCACTAAGAGCAAAATAATTGCATGCCTCATTATAAAATATTTTTTATTGCCTGCTTCTCATTAATCAGTTTTTTCAATCAAGCTGTGACCTTGACAGATAACGAAATCATAAACCAAAACTATAAAACTTTTGCGTCAGGCTTTGAAAATTTAGATATCAGTATCATCGAGACCATGTATACCGATGATGCGGTGTACCTTTCTGAAACACCAAATCAAGGTATCATTACCGGTAAACCAAAAATAGTTGAACTTTATCAGCATTTTTTTGAAAAAATTGCTAAAAGAGAAGCCCGTATTGAAGTCGATTTTCGAGTCATCAATAGAAAGCTAACTAACGATAGTGCTACTGACGTTGGCTTTTATTTGGTTCGATTCCACCCTAAAAAAGAAACAGGCGATCAAATTAGTGTATTTTCAGGTAAATTTGTTTTTGTGTCACAAAAAGACACTAACAATCAATGGCAGTTTATTGTTGATTCAAACACCAAAATGAACCCTGAGCTTTACTATTCGGCAAAACCCATTTCTAACTTATATTATGGTCGCCAATTCAATACTGAAGCTAAATCAATATCAGTTGAAAATGAAGCTGAAGTGGGTTCTGTACCCGTTGAAGCAGAACATCGAATTCCATAGCAATTGTTAAAGCTACTAGTTTAAAACTCTTATTAACCAGTTTAATAATCAGTGCTTTAAGCCATTAAAGATAAGCCTTCAACACTTTATAACCCATTTTTACTCATTGCATTTAAAAGACAGCTACTATGACGACTAAAATACATTGTCCCTGCGGCAGTGATTCAACTTATGAAGATTGTTGTAAGCCATACCACAGTAATGTTCAAGTTGCAGCCACTGCAGAGATCCTGATGCGCTCGCGTTATTGCGCCTTTGTATTACAACACTATCCCTATTTAATCGAGACTCATCATGCTAACTATCGCGGCGGCCTATCTATTAATGATTTGTCTCAAGGGGCTGAGCTTACTCGATGGCTTGGATTAGAGGTGATTAATTTTGAGCCACAAGATGAGCTCGCCACGGCAACGGTGACCTTTAAAGCTTGGTTTTATCATGACGGTGAAATCGATGCGATCTATGAAAAATCACAATTTGTTCGAGAAGACGCTAAGTGGTTTTACACCACTGGTGAGCAATTTAACGCGGATTTACCAAAGCGAAATGACCCATGTATCTGCCATAGTGGTAAAAAATTTAAAGCCTGCTGCATGAAGTTAACAGGCTAACACGCCATCAAATAACAACAAGTCGTGCTAATGCACGACTTCATTTTTTTCAAAAATAAACTGTGAAAATTCGTTTTCTCTTATGGCTGGGCTGTATAAATAACCCTGTGCGTGATGGCAACAGCTATCTTCAAGGAACAGCTCTTGCTCCTTGGTTTCAACCCCTTCTGCTGTTAGGGATATATTTAACGCCTTGGCCATAGCAATAATGGCGCTGACAATTTCACGGCTCTGATGACTGGTGGTTAAATCGGCAATAAATGAGCGATCGATTTTTAACTTAGTAATTGGAAACTGCTTTAAATAACGCATAGAGCTGTAACCTGTACCAAAATCATCGATGGCTAAGCCAACGCCTAAATCGGCTAATTCTTGGCAAAGTCGGGTTGCATGGCGAATATCTCCCATTAACTCAGTTTCAGTAATTTCTAAAATTAAGCTTTGTGGTTTAATCCGGTAGCGGGTAACTAAGCTCCAAACTTGCTCAAATAAATTGCCACTGAAAAATTGCCTTGCAGCAACATTAACATGCATGACGATATCAACATTCTTATGCTGCCATAAGTTAAGTTGCTTACAGGCCGCTTCCAATACCCATTCGCCAATGACAGTGATCATGCCGGTTTGTTCAGCGATATCAATAAATGCCCCCGGGTAAAGCACACCTTTTTTGGGGTGATGCCAGCGGATTAATGCTTCTGCGCCAATAAATTTATGATTTTTTAAATCCATCAGTGGCTGATAATACAGTTCAAATTGCCTGTTACGTACCGCGGTTTGTAAATCTCGCTCTATTTCGGCGTTATTTTTAAAGGTTGCTAATAAGTCATCATTAAAGACTTGGTAATTCAGTGATGGCTTCTTTTTCGCGTACTGCAGAGCAATATCAGCACAGGATAGTGGTGAAAACTGATCTGCAACCGCAGCTATATCAACAATGGCTAGCGCCGCTTTAGGGTCAACTTTTTCACGACCAATTACCGAGGTGACCAGTAATTGTTGATATAACTTATTAATATTGTTCTCGAGTAATTCAGCAGCATCAAATTGCGGTAAAATCATTGCAAATTCGTCACTGCCGACTCGCGCCACATCAATAGCATCATGGCTGTTAGCAAAATGCTTTAATCGTCGAGCGACTTCGGATAACAAGGCATCGCCTTGCTCATGACCATTGGTATCGTTAAACCGCTTAAAGCCCATTAAGTCGATAAGGATCAACGTGCCTTGTGAGAGCCTTTCTAATTGCTGAGTAAAATGAAGGCGATTACTCAGGCCGGTGAGGCTGCAATTCCAAGCAAGATGCTCGAGCTGCTCTTTGCTTTTACGCTGAGCAGTAACATCAAGGCATGACACTAAGGCGTAATCGTTTCCTTGCTCAGTGACAAAGCGGTTGGCTTGATACTGCACCCAGTAGTTCGAGCCATCAAGACGAGTTAGCTCACTTTCACCTTCTACCACATTGCCATTGATTAACGCTTGGGTCATTTCATCAGCAAGCTCTCGTTTGCCACGAAAAAAATCTAAGCTGACTAATTGATTATCTTGAACAATATCGCGACTTAGGCCAGTCATTTTTTCATGAGCTGGATTTATATATTCAATAATTTGGGTTTTAAGATTAATAAGCATCAATACATGCTTAGCTTGCTCTGTAGCACTATGAAATAGTGTTATTCGCTCATCTTTATCGTAGGCATAGCGGGTGGCAAGGGTTAAAGCCAATTGATCGGCAAATTGACAAGCAAATTGTATTTGATCGCTTGTTAGCTTTAGAGGATGTTCAAACTCAATGCACAATAGCCCTTCTATATGACCATTGATACGGATGGCAACATCTAAATTTGCGTGAACATTGGCTTGCTTATAATAAGCACTTAAGCCCTGCAGACGGGTGTCAGTTTGAGAACTGTCACTGACAATATGACGGTAACGGCGTATATCATCAAAGTAGGCATTTGCAACAAGATTATCGTTGCGGTGTTGGTAAATTAATTGTTTTAAGCTGTCATCAGCAGACAGACAAGCAATGATTTCTTGCTTTAGTGACTTGTTACGTAATGAAATAACTGAAACGCTACTAGCATTAAAAAACTTTAGTAGTAATTTACAGACTAACTCTGAGGTCTGTTTAAAGTCGCCTTGTTCTTTGGCGACAGAGTTTACAATTAACTCTAATAAATGTTGTTGCTCAGTTTGCTTCATTATTATTCCCAAAGGACAACTTAACAGTCGGGTAAACCTCTTTCTGTGGAGGTTTTTTCTACTCAAAATAACGGAACTTAGCCGTTAATAACACTTTAAAAATGTTAAGAAGTGTTGCTAAAAAGAGATATTTACAAAAATGATATTATCAAAATCATGATGTTGAATTTTACTCAACTTCGGTAAATGAAGGTTACACTTCCTATTTTAAAACAGCAAGTTGTAACCTTCAACACCTCATAGAAACGACTAATTAAAGGCCGTTTTCTAATTGGAAAATCATTTTTTCTACCGTAACGTCAAACTCAAAAGTAACCACCACATCTTGCTCGGTTACTTGCTGCTGTACTTTGACATTGCTAAAACGTTCTTTGGCTTTGCTAACTAAGTCATCTGCAATTTGCTGAAAGTTTTCACCATCAACTTGCAAGATAAGTTGTGTATCTTCTTCTTCGATAACAGCACCAATATCGACAAAGCTGCCGCAATCATTACAGTTGTCACTGACTTGTACTTCTTGCTTAGTAATCGTTTTTATCACTTTTATCACCTATCAATACACATTAAAACGTCAGCATAGCCCAAAAACTGAAATAAAATCTTTATATGCCTCACAATATTACCAATCAGTAATGCACCTAATAGGGGCTGTCTAACCAGCAGGCGCTTAACGCTTAGTAGCAACCAACTCAAGTGACAGCTTAATCACTGCCACGGCATTTACTAAGCAACAGCATTAACTAGGCAACGGCATAAAGTTGTGATGCTAGGGTTTCGCTCATCTTTCTTTGTATGGTTAATTGCTCAAGAAATTCATTTTGCGCTAGAGCTGATGTATCTGGGACTAATTGTTGGTGCTTAAGTTTAGTCAGTAGATCACAATTCGCTAAGGTGATTTGCAAATCTTCATCATATTTTCCCCGCGTCACTACAGCTTCAGGTTTTAACGCCTGCTGTAAATGAAATTGGCTTAAACCGCTTTCATAAAAATCACCGGCATGATTAATCGCCTGTTGCTGAGATATATCGCACACTAATGCTTGGGGTTTAGGAATATGTAACTGTTTATATAATTTTTCATCAATGGATAAATTTTTATCGACTTGAAATTGCGCCATGTCGCAAGCGTCATTAGACAACATAGAAAGTAGTAGCGCGAACTCGCCCCTTCTATGGTGTTCAACTGCATCATTAAGGCGATTGCCTAATTGCAGTTCGTTGACTAATGGCGACTCAATTTGCATATATTTACATCAAATTTATCAAGGTTGATATTTTATCGACCACTTAAACAAATACTTGAGCATTATTTTCGATTTTTCCTTTACTTATATTTAATTCGTGACTACTATTGCCGCCGCAATTGAGGAGGGGTTCCCGAGTGGCCAAAGGGATCAGACTGTAAATCTGACGGCTCAGCCTTCGAAGGTTCGAATCCTTCTCC